>JBGOVH010000193.1:0-5557 GCA_041478005.1 Terriglobia bacterium
AACCTTGCAAGGGCAGCCGGACGGATTGCTCAGGCAATAGGCACCAACGGCCTGGTGGGTGGACAGGTTATGGATATCGCAAGGTCATCCAATGACCGGAAACTATCCACGCTAGAGACTACTTGCCGCATGAAAACTGGTCGTCTCATTGAGGTTTCCCTCGAGTCTGGAGCGATTCTGGCAGGAGCCGATGACCGCACCATCAAGGCACTGTGCCACTATGGCCAGGCATTGGGCCTTGCCTTCCAGATTACGGATGACATCTTGAACGTGACCGGAGATGCCGGGATTATGGGCAAGGCAGTTAATTCGGATAAAGCGCATCACAAAGTAACTTTTCCAGAACTTCTTGGTCTCGACACCTCTTTGGCCAACGCCCAAGACTGGACTGGCGAGGCCAAAGACGCTATCTCACAATTCGGTGAGTCTGCCTGGTTCCTTAGAGAACTCGCTGATTATGTGCTCGATCGACGATCTTAGCATCAACTTCTCCTTGTATTGCAGACTGCCTCGTGCTAATTTTCCCTGCGTATATTCAACACTACGCTGCTGGCCCTCGACTTTGACCTGCTTATCTTAGGGTCGAACTCTTTCCGTGACTAAGAGGCTTTCTTAAGGGCTTGCTGAATAGAACGAGCCACAAGTAAGAGGCAGAACTTCGAGTTCCAGTACTTTCTCTATCTCAAGTCCACATGATGTCAAGTTTGAGATCAAGTTAGGGAGGGTTTCCATGGATGCCAACCCCACTCAGATTTTTAATCAGGGTGTAGATCTGCTCCGCAGTAACCGCATCGCTGAAGCATCAAACGCATTTAGGAGAGTCTTGAAGCTCGATCCTGATAATCCACGCTACCTTTCCTATTATGGATTGATAGTAGCCCTGGCTGATGACAACTTCCAAGACGCTGTCAATTTCTGTCGTGCCGCTATTTTGCGTGCCGCTTATGAACCTGAATTCTACGTCAATCTCAGCAAGGTCTATGCCCGTGCGGGTCAAAGGAAAAAGGCTCTTGAAACACTGCTAGAAGGCCTGAGCTTCAACAAGAACAACGTCTCGCTCAAAATGGAAATGAAACGGATGGGAGTGCGGCGAAAACCAGTTCTGCCCTTTCTCTCTCGTAACCACATTCTTAACAAATCATTGGGGGAGTTAACCTACCAATTACGCAAAGGACGTTCAAGAAAGAGCCACTAGCCCTGGGCTAGGGAAAGCGTCCCCCTCACCCTTTACGTATTTTTTGTTTCAAGAATTTTTCCACCAGAGGAGGCACCAATCCTTCAACAGAGCCTCCAAACTTGGAGACTTCTCTAACCAGCCCAGAGCTCAAGTAGCTGTAGGCCTCTGACGGCATCATAAACACAGTTTCGATGCGGGGCTCGAGGCGCCGGTTCATGAGGGCCATCTGAAGCTCATACTCATAATCAGAAACGGCACGAATGCCCCGAACGATGACCTTGGCCCCCTGTTTGATCGCGTATTCCACCAGCAATCCATCAAACGTGTCCACTCGAACGTTAGAGTAGTTGGGTCTTAAAATGGTCTGGATCATCTCCACCCGCTCTTCCGTACTAAAAAACGGGGCTTTCTCCGTATTCACGAGAATAGCCACGATTACTTCATCGAAGAGTTTGGCTCCCCTTTGGATGATATCCAAATGCCCATTGGTAATGGGATCAAAAGATCCAGGATAAATAGCGATGGTTTTTGTCATAGATGAGCTCGGTTCACGCCCCCTTTAATCGGCTATTTCAGAGGAGCCGCTCATGCCGCTGCGCGGCGCCCGACCGACGAAAATGACAGCGTGGAGGTCCCCCTCACCCTCTACCCCTCATCCCCGCTGGGGCGAGGGGAGAGTAATCCTGTTTGTGTACCGCCCTCTCCGAGGGGAGAGGGTGCGCCAAGGCGGGTGAGGGGTCAGTTTCCAACGGAGCATCTATTTTCAGAGGCGCCGATAAAGACTCAACATGCTGTCTCCCTGGCGAACTTCACGTATCTTTCTTAGGTTCCCGACACAACCTTCTAACTTGACAAACTTAGAGTGCTCCGCAATAACCACTGCATCGTCATTTAGCAAATCACATTCCTGGAGTTGGCCGAAAACCTTGGGGTATTGCTCATTGGCAGCATAGGGTGGGTCGAGAAAGACTATATCAAACTTCTTTCCAGCCTGCTGCAGGATTCTGATCCCGTCCTCGATAGTCTTGCTCATGACCCGACAGTCGCCTGACAGTTTCAATTCCAGTTGGTTTAGGTTTTCTTGAATTACCCGAACTGCTTTGGGAGAGGATTCCACAAAGGTGACCCCAGAAGCCCCACGGCTGATGGCTTCAATTCCGATGCTACCGCTGCCAGCAAAGCAATCGAGAAAGTGACAGCCCTCGATCTTGTTCTGAAGAAGATTGAAAAGGGACTCCTTCAAGCGATCCGAAGTTGGCCGCGTCTCCCGACCTGGCAGAGTCTTGAGGGACCGGTGTTTGAGCTCGCCTGCGATAACGCGAACCATATCATTTTCGATTTCCGACGGTTGATTGTCGAATGTCGATTTGCGTATGTGACTTCCATTAGATAACTGCTGACTCTTGAAGCGAGATCCGGATCTGGCATGCGCCTATGATCGGAGTCTCCGACAGGGTGAGGCTTAGCCCCAGTGAACTGCTCAAGGCGTCCTCAGGCATTCGACCATCAACAATCAACAATTGGAAATTCCCTCCTATCCTACCGCTACAAGCCCGTAACGGCGCTGCCAATTGGATTTCAGATAGGTCAAAAAGTCACGGAATTTCGCCGTGGACGGAGGGTACTCAATGTAATTCATGGCTTCAAGTCGGGCAACTTCGAGTATATCGAAATCTCTGATGGGGTTGGCTACGCGAAGAGAAGGCAGTCCTGACTGCCTGGTTCCAAAGAATTCTCCCGGACCCCGGATTTCCAAGTCCTTCTCGGCGATCTTGAATCCATCTGTTGTTTCAACTATGCATTTTAATCGAATTTCGGCCTCGTCGCTTACTCTCTTCCCCCTCATCAACAAGCAGTAGGACCTGGCACTTCCCCGCCCGATCCGACCTCGCAACTGATGCAATTGTGCCAGCCCGAACCTTTCCGCGTGCTCAACAACCATGACGCTGGCATTCGGCACGTCGACGCCAACTTCGATCACCGTCGTGGAGACCAATATGTGACTAGTCCCTCCAGTAAACCGTCGCATGGCTTCTTCTTTTTCTGTGCTCTTCATCTGCCCGTGAAGCAAGTCCACTCTTAGATCGGGAAATACATCTCGCGAAAAATGCTTAAAGGTTTCACGCGCGGCGCGTAGATCCACTTTTTCAGACTCTTCAATCAAAGGGCAGACCACATAGACCTGGTGGCCCTTCTGAACCTGCTCTCGGAGAAATCGATAGGCTGCTGCTCGTTCTGTTTCCAGCACCGTCCGTGTTTGAATCGGAGAGCGTTTGGGGGGCAACTCATCGATGACCGAAACATCCAAATCCCCATAAAGTGTCATTGCCAGCGTTCGAGGGATTGGGGTAGCGGTCATGACCAGAGTGTGGGGATGTGTGCCTTTCTTCATTAAATTAAATCGCTGCATCACCCCAAAACGGTGCTGCTCATCGACAATTACCAGGCCGAGCTTATGAAAGTCCACATCGGGTTCCAGCAGAGCATGAGTCCCAATCAACATCTGGATTTTCCCGGCATTCAGTTGCTCCAGCAATTCGTTTCTCTCATTCCTCTTCAATCCACTCTTTAGAAGGCCAACTTTGTAGCTGTTCTTGGAATAAATACGACAAGCATTATAAAAGTGCTGCTCGGCGAGAATCTCGGTGGGAACCATGAACCCGACCTGATAACCATTTTCAATCGTGACAGCACCCGCTTCCAACGCCACAATGGTTTTTCCACAGCCGACATCCCCTTGCAACAGCCGGCTCATTGGGACTGGCCGGCAAAGGTCGTCGACAATCTCTTTGAGCACGCGCTTTTGAGCTCCTGTGGGGTGAAAGGGGAGAACCTTCTTGAGCGCCTCGCGAACGCCAGTTCCAGCCGCAAATGGAATGCCAGGAAATGATCGTGCTTTTTTGCGCTTTAAGGCCAGACCCACTTCCAAAAAAAACAATTCTTCGAATATAAGCCGCTGCAGTGCCCTGGTTCGAACACGCACCAGCTCTTCGATCGAAGTGCTTGGCGAGGGGAAGTGGGCTTCTTGAAGTGCGCCGCGGCGATCCATCAGGTTCCGGCGTACGAGGATCTCTTCGGGCAACACTTCTGGGATGACCGCCAATTCCTGCAAAACGCCATGGATGAAGCGTCGCAGCAACCTGGAACTGCAGCCTTTTATCGATTCATAGACAGGAACAATTCGTCCCATTTCTATGGAATCGCCTGGGATTTCTTCCTCCAAAATCTCAAACTCGGGATTGATAACTTGAAGATTCCCCGTCCCATATGGATCTACCTCAAACTTTCCATAAAAGATCACCTTCTGCTCTTGCTTGAAGATTTTTTTCTTTTCCAGGTATTCCGAGTGAAACCATTTGCACCTCACCATGCCGGTATTGTCACGCGCGGCCAGGTCGAAAATTCTGAAGTGTGTTTTGCGTGTGATCATCAGTCCGGAGGTCAATACTTCAACCAGGATGGAGGCACGCTCTCCTGGCTTCAGGTCCTTGACTCTTGTAAAGTGCGAGCGGTCTTCGTAGCGATAAGGGAGGTTGTAAAGAAGGTCTTCAATAGAAAAGAGGTTCTTGGAAGCCAGATCCTCGGCCCGTTTGGGACCAATCCCTTTGACAAACTTTACAGCAGTTTGGAGGTCGAGCATGGGAGGATTTGCGAATGCGGATTGATGAACGTCGAATTGGGAATTTATCAAGCGGGCTTAACTGTTGCGGTTTTTCCCGCATCCCGCCGAGAAACCAGATAGGCCTTGATCAAAGGGTCTAGTCCTCCGTCCAGAATCCGGTCTACGTCACCCACTTCATATTTGGTTCGATGGTCTTTCACCAGGCGATAAGGATGGAGCACATAAGATCGAATCTGGCTGCCCCAAGCGATCTCCATTTTGGAGTCTTCGATCGCCTTAGTTTCGGCACGTTTTTTTTCCAGCTCTAGCTCATACAGACGGGAGCGCAACATTTTCATGGCCGTGGAGCGATTCTTGTGCTGGGAGCGTTCATTTTGGCACTGGACAATAATTCCGGTGGGGATATGGGTCATGCGGACGGCCGAATCGGTTGTGTTGATGTGTTGACCGCCAGCTCCAGTCGCGCGGTAGGTATCAATCCGCAGATCCTTTTCGTCAATGACGATCTCAATTTGATCGTCGATTTCGGGATAGACAAAAACTGAGGCAAAAGAGGTATGCCTGCGCTTATTGGCGTCAAACGGTGAAATGCGGACCAAACGATGAACCCCAATCTCTGCCGTCAAGAGACCATAAGCATTCAGTCCCTTCACTGCAACTGTCACGGACTTGATGCCGGCCTCTTCCCCCGCTTGGTAGTCGATCAACTCCGTGACGAAGCCGTGCTGTTCCGCCCAACGCAGGTACATGCGAAAAAG
>JBGOVH010000032.1:0-11400 GCA_041478005.1 Terriglobia bacterium
CGCTGTCAGATGGACGCTGTCTGCCAGGATCTTCACATCGATGGTATCCGTTGGAGCTCCTGGGATGGCGAACTCCACTACTAGCTTGTGTTTCTCCCCGTCAGCATACGCTACTGTATTGGGCGCAACCCTAATCCGATATTCCGGCATCTTGGCACCCTCCTTTTAGAACATATTATACACGGAGGATACCGCCGCGGTGAGAGAATCTTTGAAGCCAACGAGAGCGGCAAAGGTGCGAGTTTCGTAGAACGCGGTATGGCATGCCAGAGTGCGCCCAATCAAAGTGAGGCCAACCCCCAAGACGTTGATACAACGACACCCGGCTTGCAAAGCCAAGTAGCACCTGAAGCTTCCCCGAATGCCTCCACGACTGCCCACAGTGAAGGGACAGGAAGGCCCAGCGAAGGTCGCCAAGGCATCCACCCGACTGCCCACAAAACCTGCGGCGGAGTTTTGAGCAAATGGGGAGATAAAGTTTTTCTAAGATTTTTCTAAAATCCCTCCGCATCCTAATTCACCGCTCCCAAAAACATGGGGATGCCCAGGCGCCTGCGCGGGGTCTCCCCCTTGAGCAGGGTGACGCGTCGAGCGGGCATGTCACCGCGCTCGCCGAGGTGCTGGGCAAATTGGTTCGCAAGAAAACTGGTGGCGCTCCGTCTTCCCCACCCGGGCCAATCATTCAAAACCCCGCTCCGCAGCAGCCCGGTCCATAGTAACGTAATCATAAAGGCTAAATCACGACCCCGCTCTGAACTACCGCCCCTTTAGGGATGACGACGATCCTGTCCCGCACGTAGAAATTATCGCCGTCGTAGTCGGTCCAATTTTGTGAATTGATGATTTGGACGTTATCCCCGATGCGCGCGTTCTTATCGATTATGGCATTATCGATGATGGATTGATTACCAATTCCAATGTTGGGAATGTTTCTGACAGTGTTCTCCTTGATTTCTTCAAAGGTCTCGTAGTAATCCGCCCCCATAATGTACGAACTCGTGACGGTGGTTCCATGCCAAATACGGCTGCGAATGCCGATGATGGAATGCTTGATGTGAGCACCGTTTAGAAAACAGCCATCTGAGATCACGGATTGGTGCAAATGGCATTCATTGATTTTGGACCCGGGCAGCAAACGGGCTCGCGAATAGATGGGTGTTTTGGAGTTATAAAAATTGAATCTGGGAAGCGTCGAGGTTAAATCCAGATTCGCCTCATAAAAAGATCGGATGGTACCAATATCAGTCCAGTAACCGAAAAAGGGATAGCCCATGACCCGGTATCTGTTGAGTGAATCCGGAATGATGTTCTTTCCGAAATCGTGTTCGCTGCTCTCGTTTAATATCTTAATGAGAAGCTCCTTGCTGAAAACATAAATTCCCATGGAGGCCATATAAGCTTTTTTTTCAGGGAATCGTTCGTCATCAAGATTGCCGCTCAATTGGCTTTCCAACTCCGGTAACCGGTCAGGAGAAGGTTTTTCATGAAAGAGGACAGTCCGGTTGTTGGTATCCGTTTTCATGATTCCAAAGGCAGAGGCCTCCTGGCCTCCCACCGGAATCGTGGAAACGGTGATGTCGGCCCGGTTCTCAAAATGAAAATCCAGCAGCTTGCGAAAATCTATCTGGTAAAGCTGATCACCTGATAGGATAAGCACGTGAGAAACATCAATATCTGTGAAATGGCGGATGCTCTGGCGGACTGCGTCGGCTGTCCCCTGGAACCAGTTGGTGTTTTCCAGCGTTTGCTCGGCAGCCAGGATGTTCACAAATCCCTCGGTAAAATTGTCGAAGCGATAGGTGCGAGCAATGTGGCGATTCAATGAGGCAGAGTTAAATTGAGTTAAGACAAAAATCTTGCGAATATCGGAGTTAATGCAGTTACTCAGCGGGATATCCACGATGCGGTATTTTCCTGCTAACGGCACGGCAGGCTTTGATCGATGCCGTGTCAGTGGATAGAGCCGCTCCCCCTTGCCACCACCTAGAACAATCCCTAGCAGATCCGAAGGAGATATACTCATCGCAGAATTCCTCGCAAGCTTCAGATTCTTTCAAGCTTGGCGGGATTATAGAGGTAGGATTTTGAAAAGGGAAGGGGAAAGGCGAAGAATGGAAAGAAGTGGGTTATGCGACAAGTTAGAAGGTGAACCAAGATCCATCTGGGTAGCCACGCAGAGCGCTTTCTGCGAGGCGTGGGCATTCGGTTTCTTCGTGGAAAAACCACGGCTCGCTGCGCTCACCACGGCTACCAACACTTTCCCCCGTAACCAACACATGGCAAGAATGGAGTGGCCGGGTCGAATCCCATCCTGAAATTGGATGTCCGGGAATACAGGGGGACTCCGGACACATTCCAAAGACCCCTTGCCTTTCAATTCCGATATCTGTAATCTGCGGCGCGAACAGGGAGTGAATCGAACTTCTAATTTTGAGGTTACGTTGATGAATCACCAAATAAAGCTTCGCAGTCAGGATTGGTTTGGAAGAAAGGATAAACTGGGATTCATTCATCGATCCTGGATGCGCTCAGAAGGGTTTAGCTCCAGCGTCTTCGAAAACAAACCGGTCATTGGCATTTGCAATTCCTGGAGTGAATTGACGAACTGCAACGCCCATTTGCGCCAGGTTGCGGAAGCGGTCAAGCGCGGTGTGTGGGCCGCTGGAGGATTTCCGCTCGAGTTTCCTACCATCTCGCTGGGTGAACCCTTTATGCGGCCATCCACCATGATGTTCCGCAACTTGATGGCGATGGACGTGGAAGAATCCATTCGCGCCAATCCTATCGATGGAGTGGTCTTGCTTTGTGGTTGCGACAAGACGACCCCGGCTCAGTTGATGGGAGCCATTAGCGCCGATGTTCCGGCCATTATGGTGACGGGTGGGCCCATGCTGCGCGGGGTCTGGAAGAATAGGGAAATCGGCTCAGGTTCGGATGTGTGGCATTTCTGGGATGAATTGCGAGCCGGCCGCATTAGCGAAGAAGAGTTTTGTGAGATTGAAACTTGTATGTCGCGAAGCGCTGGCCATTGTATGACCATGGGCACGGCGTCCACGATGACCAGCCTTGTGGAGGCGCTGGGAATGACGCTGCCTGGTTGTGCTAGCGTACCCGCTGCCGATTCACGACGCTATGTAATTGCGGAACAAAGTGGAGCTAGAATCGTTGCAATGGTCCATGAAGACCTTCGCCCGTCAAAGATCCTGACCCGAATGGCCCTGGAAAACTCGATTCGCGTGGATATGGCCATCGGAGGATCCACTAATGCCATTATTCACCTGGTCGCATTTGCGGGCAGGCTGGGCATTGAACTCCCGCTGGATGTGTTTGACCAGATCTCCCGTACCACGCCATTCCTGGCCAATATCCGTCCTTCAGGCAAATACTTGATGGAGGATATGTTCTATGCGGGTGGCGTCCCAGCAGTCATGAAGGAGATCGCGGCTCTGCTTCACGGCGATGCTTTGACGGTTACGGGCAAAAGCATTTCCGAGAATATCGAGAAAGCGCAATGTCACAATCGTGAGGTGATTCGACCGTTCCATCAACCACTCCAGGCCCAAGGGGGGACAGTCATTCTTCATGGCAATCTTGCCCCGCATGGAGCTGTGCTCAAGCAAAGTGCTGCTACTCCAAAATTGATGCAGCATACTGGAAGGGCCGTCGTGTTTGAAGATCACGAAGACTTGAAGGAACGTATCGATGATCCGAATTTGGACGTCGATGAAAACTGTGTGCTGGTGTTGAAGAATGGAGGGCCCGTGGGTGGACCCGGCATGCCGGAATGGGGGAATCTGCCAATCCCTGCCAAGCTCCTCAAACAGGGCGTCGACGACATGGTGCGAATCAGCGACGCCCGCATGAGCGGGACCAGCTACGGAACTGTTGTGCTCCACATTGCTCCGGAGGCGGCTCTGGGAGGGCCTCTGGCCATTGTCCAAAATGGAGACCAGATTGAACTTGATGTGGCAAATCGAAGATTAAACCTATTGGTTTCTGGTGAGGAGATTCAACGTCGATTAGCTGGCTGGGTGCGACCCGTTCCACATTATGACCGTGGCTACGGCAAGATGTTTCTGGAACGTATCATGCAAGCAAATCTTGGATGCGACTTTGACTTCCTGCAGTGGGTTCCTGAGGCCAAAGACCTCCAAGGGTCGGAACGGTCCAAAGCACGCCGGGCCAAGGACAAGCTGCCCTCTCCTTTTTAGGGGACAGGTTACAGGGGATAGGTGTTCTTCGAGTACTTTGGCTCACGAATTATTGTCTAAGCCGCTGGCGGAGGGCGGTTAGCATCTTACTAATTTCAGTAACGAGAACCATCGAAGGCATGGCTTGTTCTGGTGTAACATATTTGAGCCTGATTGCGAGCATCAGATAAGTCTCAGCTTCCATGAGTGAGCCTTTCGCCACGGACAAGAAGTAAGCAAAATCTTTTTTGGTTGCGCGAGCATGACCCTCAGCTATGTTGCCTGGGACAGAAGCAACTGCCCTCGCGAGCTGAGAAGTTAAGCGATAGACCTCTGCGGCTGGAAAGTGGCTTGTCAGTGAATAAACCTGTTCCGCCAAATCCATAGATTTCTGCCACACAATCAAATCGCGATGTGAGTCGATTTTCGACACTGTCCTGTCCCCTGTCCCCTATAACCTGTCCCCTATTCCCTGTCCCCTGCTTCTCAGTCTCCGCAGCCGTCGCCCTGCTTCCTGCAGGGTTTCATCTTTCTTGCAAAAGCAAAATCGGATCTGCTGCTCTCCGTCCTTTGATTCACGGTAGAAACTGCTGCCCGGAACTGAGGCCACGCCAATGTCGCGAATTAGATGTTGAGCAAAGCCCACATCATTCGGAAATCCAAACTCGTGAATATCGGTCATGATGTAGTAGGCTCCTGACGGCTTATAACAGCGAAACCCCGATTCCGTCAGGATTTCCAGAAACTGATTACGGCGTTCCGTGTATTTGAGTCGAAGTTCCCTATAGTAGTCCTGTCCCATCCGCAAAGCCATAGCACCCGCCTCTTGAAGGGGATGAGCTGCGCCTACGGTCAAAAAATCATGCACCTTGCGTACCGCATTGGTCAATTCCGGAGCGGCGACCACATAACCAACCCGCCAGCCGGTAACGCTAAAAGTCTTCGACAAGCTGTTGATCGTGATCGTGCGGTCTCGCATTCCTTCGAGCTTGATCATCCGGATATGCTCAGCCCCGTCATACAAGATGTGATCATAAATCTCGTCGGTAATCGCCAGGCTGTTCCATTTCAAGCAGAGACCGGCAATTTGCTGCAGCTCGTGATGCTGAAATACCTTGCCTGTGGGGTTGTTCGGCGTGTTAATGATGATGGCTTTGGTGTTGGCGTTAAATGCCTTCTCCAATTCTTGCGGGTCATAGCTCCAGTCGGGGGGATGCAGTTTCACATAGCGGCGAGTGGCTCCGGAGAGGATCGCATCCGGGTTATAGTTTTCGTAAAAGGGTTCGAAGATGATCACTTCATCTCCCGGATTAATGGTGGCTAGTAATGAGGCAATCATTCCTTCGGTTGAGCCGCAACACACAGTCACTTCAGTCTCCGGGTCAAACTCCATGGCTGTCAAATACCGAAGCCTCTCCACAATCGCATTGCGCAAGTTCTTGGAGCCCCACGTAATACTGTATTGATTGAAGTCTGCTTGAATGGCCTGAATGGCGGCTGACTTGATCTCTGCCGGGGCAGAGAAATCCGGAAATCCTTGGGCAAGGTTGACAGCATTGTGAAGCAAAGCCTGGCGTGTCATTTCACGGATGACAGATTCCGTGAACTGCAAAGGTTTCGAGGAGATGATTTGTTTCTTCACAAGACTCTTCACCCTTTTTCTTCACGTCCCATCTTTTCGTTGTAAAGGGTCTTGTAGAACCAGTAATTGCGGTAGATGATTTTCACGTAATTCCGGGTCTCGCTGAAGGGAATTGTCTCCACGAATTCGGCGCTGTCCGCATAATTCTCTTCGCTCATCCAGGAATCTACTCGATGCTCTCCGGCATTATAACTTGCCAAAGCTTTTTCCTCCTGGCCCCCGAATCGATCTAACAATTCTGCAAAGTAGCGTGTCCCCAAACGAATATTCAAATCGGGATCCTGCAGTCGAGTCACCGAGGGTCTGGCCAGCTTCATGCCTCGGGCAACTTTTCTCGCGGTCACTGGGAGAAGCTGCATGAGGCCATGAGCATTGGCTACCGATCTAGCCTTTGGATCGAATGCGGACTCCTGTCGAATCAAAGCCATCATGAGATAGGGGTCCACGTTCTGTCTGCGGGCTTCGCGGAAGATAGTGGGAGTAAAGTTAGCGGGATAAAACATCTCCCAAATGTCTTGAGGCAACGCCTGGAACGGAAGTTCCAAGTAGTTTGGAAAGACTCGCCGCAGCTTGAAGGTGGCCTGGAAAAAGTCTTTGTGCCGGTATAGATATTGTGCCGCCAGAAATTCCACTTCAGGGGAGCTGCCATAGGCAAGCCGGTTTCCAAGCTCTTTGGCAGCGAGGTCAAAGAGCTGGACCAAAGCCAGCGCTTTAACTCGCGGCCAGTTCTCCAATGAGGTCCTTCGAAGTTGTGTCACATCGATTTTCTGCTTCAAGGACGGATTTTCTACTCTGCTGAAGAGCTTTTCTATTTGGGCATCGGGGAGAAAGCTGATCTTCGATGGACTTTGTAATACGGCTGTCTGCTTTTTGGCAAGCTGGCCATAATATTGATTGGGGAATTTTTGAATGATGCTTTGATAAATCTGACCGGCTTCGGCAGGACGCCCGAGATTTTCCAGACATCGTCCCGCCCAGTAAACACTCGAGAGCCGATGTTCTGAATCCGGGAATCGGCTTACATGCTCTACGAACATATCCAGAGCGCGCTGATAGTTTTTCAGGCGGTACTCGCGCCAAGATATTCGCCAATGGCAATCCTTGACATGGCTGCCATTTGGAAAAAGATCCACTACCCGCCGATAGTAAGCCATAGACTCTTCCAGATTTCTCTTCACCAGGTTGTGGTTTCCGATGCTGAACAAGGCTTTTTCAAACCAAAGTGACTGTTTAGATTCGTGTTCCATCCACTCCACGCTTTGCTTGAACTGGGAGTAGTTGTCTAATTTGCGGTAACATTCGGCAATGGTAAACCAAGCCTGGGCAGCAGATTCCGGAGCGGGCGAATTCAGGTTCTTAAGTGTTTGCACCGAATCGTTGTATCTCCCGGAACCGAATTGGGCGACACCTTTCCAAACCTGATATTGTGGATTGTCGGAGAACTGCGTCCCCATTTCAAAAAGCGTTTCCAAGCCTTTCAAGGCATCCCGGTAGCGTTTTGCTCCCAGGAGTTTCTCGATTCGCCGAATTCTCCAGTCAACGGGAATATCAAACTTTATGTCTGTTTGGGTTCGAAGGATCACCAGCAGGTCTTTCTCCGCTTCAGGCGTTTTCTCGTAAAGCGGGAAAAAATAGTAGAGCTTCTGAAAGACCGAAACCGCTTGATGATCCTGCTCCAGCAGGTGATAAGCCTCGGCCTGATAAAACAAAGCTTCGGGGTTCTCTTCAAGATTAGACAGATTCTTCAAAGAATCGAGTACAGCTTGTCCGGCACTCAATTTGATTGAAGTTTCCCAATATAGCGAACGCGCCTTATCGATCAGCGGGCTGTCTGGAAAATTAGCTAGAAACCAGGCGAGCTTTTTTTGAGCTTCGTCAAGTCGATTCAATTTGTAAAGTGAACAGGCAAGGTAATAGTTAGTGTAATCCTCAATGGGAGACGGCCGAAGGGAAGCTTGAGAGAAAAACTTCTCAGCGGTATCGAATTTTTCACTCCTATACTCCTGTATGCCGAGAAGAAGGTATCCCGGTCCGGAGAGTTTGGTAGAATGGTTTGTCCTGCAAAAAGATAAGAGTTTTTCTTTGCTATTTTGATCGGGCTCTTCGACGTAAGCCCGAGACAGCCGCTCTAATTCCGACTCCGTGGGGGAACTGGCCAATAGTCCCGACGGAAGAAAGAGAAACAAAGCAGAGACAACAAAAACGCAGTAGACTTGAGTGATTTTCTTGAGAACCAAAGGGTCAAGCATGAGGAGGTTATTGTTAGGCCGGTGCTACATCGCGCTCTAGCATCTGCTCGCGCTCAATTTCAGGCAGGCTGCGCGGTGAAAACGCAGTGAGATAGGCTCCACAGCCTGTCACATAGTTCATGGTCTCTAATTTTGAGCGCCTAAGCAAGTGTGGACTGCCGAGAAAAAAATGCTTTTGAAAAACACCTGGATGCGAGAAATGACACGGCATGAACAGCAAAGATTTGGGTAAGAACTTAATGTGAAATTGCTGGACCAGGGCAACCCTTGCCGAGCGCCGATACTTGATTATCGGCCAAAATCCTGACTAATTCATCGTAGAAATAATCCACTCTGGCGGCGACAGATGGAGACACTCTCTTGTCGTACATTTGACGGCTTTTGTCGATATCGTCGTGTAGTAAGGCATAAAGGTTTTTATCTCTACGGCCCGCTTGAACTTTCTGCTCATTATAGAGTTTTATTTCTGAAACCAGGAGACGAGCAAATCGCCTTGCATCATTGTGCAGTTTCTGGTCTGCCTCACTGATCTCTCCAGCTTCTGGCGCAGTAATGGATGCCTTTGATGCAGGAGCCGGCGGATGCGGCATTGTCGGAGCGGGGGGTTCCATTTTCGGAGTGCTCTCTGTGTGCAAAGGGGCTGGAGCTGGCGGAGCCACACTGGATTCTCGAACTATTTCATGTTTTTCCGCGGTTTCTGCTGGTGGGGCTTCTTGGACGCCTGCTTTTTGAACTATTGGGATTGGAGCAGCCGCGGATGGCTCGGTTGCAGCATGGATTGGCGCCGATAAGTGAGTTGCTTCGCGGGCAGCCTCGGGTGCTCGCGTGTCTCCGGGTTTCAATCCTAGTTTTGTCCTGGCGCTGCTTATTTCAACGGTCAGACTGACCACGGTCGTAATAACTTCCAGTGAATGTATGTCGATAACGCCATTGGGGGCCAATCCGGAGTCGGCATAAAGGATGGCCACTGTCTTGTCTCGCACCACCAGAGGAATTGCACAAATCGAATCGGGAGCCAAGGGGCCAAACTTTGAGACAACGTCCGTGACGTCTGGATTACCGGCAGTTTCTCCTTTGAAGGTTTTGCGAGAGTCTGAAACTTGCCGCAACAAGTTCTGCCGGTCTGCCGGATAATTCACCGACTTGATGGAAACGTTTGTAAACTCGCCTTCAAATCCCCGAGCTTGCCAGCCGACCAGATTGCCGGACTTGATAACAAAGAGCGCAACCCGTGGTGTGAAAAGTGAAGCCTTATCTAAATAACCGTTCAGAATCTCAACCTGGGTATTTTGTTGACTTACCTCTTTGAGCGAGCCATTCAATTTTTCTAGCTTTATCCGTGCTTTTTCCTCCGCCCTTTCTGCGCCATTTTGCAGGGCTAAATTCACCCTCTCATGGATTTCGCTCTCGACTTTTTGTCGGATTTCGGGTTCCAACAGGGCGCGAAGCTCGACTTCCAGAGTACCGCGTAGTTCCGGCTCCAGCGTGGTTCGCAGGACTGCCTCAAGACGAGAGATTTCGCCCCGCAAACCTTGTATAACGTCTTCCTCGACGGCATTCATAATCTGGCTGACGTTATCAATGATAACCTGAGCGGATTGCTGAAAGTTGGAACGAAACTCCATCAGGTCTTTGCCGACTTCCGAGACCCTGTTGGTGATTCCCTTTTGAAGAATTTCGCGCAACTTCTCCTCATTAAATTTTTGGTTGTCCATCGACTACTGGTCTCCCTTCTCAAAAGCGGCTAAGAAATTTTCTTTTCAATAATATGAAATGAGAATTATCTTTTGACTAATCTGGAGTTGTCAACTTCAAAGTCCGCCACATTTTAATGCCTTGGGTTACGGGGGGTGAGCCAAGATCCATCTGGGTAGCCGCGCTGAGCGACTTCTGTGAAGCGTGGCTTTCTGTTCCACCGAGAAAAACCACAGCTCACTGAGCTCACCATGGCTGCCAAAACTTCCCTAACGGATTACCCCACCTCGTAAGTGCTTTCAGGCAATTCAAAATCCCTTCCTGATGGATAACAAAACGGTAATTCTCTGATTTTTCTTTAGCTTTTATTGAAGATAAATTCCTTTCAGTTACACGGACGTTCTTCGAGTGATGTCAAAGGGCAAGATTCCTAATGGTCGTGCGATTCGATAAGGCAATACCACATTTGAGTGTGGATATGAGAAACAGAAACGTGCGATAGTGAGGTGCGTGAGACACAAGGGAGCCTTTCATGCCGCATGGCGGCGCCACGACGGATGAAAATAATCGTCCCCCCTTAGACGAGGGGGGACTTCAGGGGGGTGGTGTTTGGAAGTTCGCAGACCTCCCCCTGACCCCCTCCTTGTGCAAGGAGGGGGAACGTCATTTTCAAAGGACCCCGAACCTGCTCCATTGATATTATCGCATGCCACGTCGTTTCATTAACTCCTTTCTCTGCTGTCTGCTGATTTCTTGTGGAGAAAACTCCATGCTCACCGATTCCCGGTTAAAGGTTGGCGACCCCGCGCCAGAACTAAAACTCAAAGACCAGAATGGCAACTTGGTCTTTCTAAGGGATTTTGCCCAAAAGAAATGGGTGGTCCTATATTTCTACCCAAAAGACGATACGCCCGGATGTACTAAAGAGGCCTGTAGTTTTCGGGATGAGTCCGCAGTGCTTGCTCCATTCAACGTCCAGATCATTGGGGTGAGCGTGGACAATGCGGAGTCGCATAAATCCTTTGCTAAGAAGCTTAACCTAAATTTCCCTCTCCTGGCTGATCCAACGAAGAAGGTAACTAAAGCCTACGGCGCCCTTGCCTTTTACCGCTTGGCAAAACGCATGACCTTCATTATCGATCCGCAAGGCCTGATTCGAAAAATCTTTGACAGCGTCATACCGCAAACCCATGTTGAAGCGATTGTGGCGGCCTTGAAAGAATTGCAGACCTAGCGGGAAACTCAGACCAGGGTACAGTGGCACAGTGCTCCGCTTTACCTCAGGGCAACGCTTCGATCCGGTTTCCCTTTCGAAATACCGTTGCAATTCCCTCCCTCAAATGCTCTAATTCCCCTCGTTTCGTAGTCATTCCATGCCAACAAATAAATCACTCCGCTTGCGTTACCATTTCAGCGATGCTTTAAGGAGAGGAACTCATGAACCTGCAAAGTCGTGTCATCAACATTCTAACCAAACCAAAACAGGAATGGCCGGTTATTTCTGTGGAAGCAACTGATGTGGCGACGCTTTATAAGGAGTATATTGCCCCCCTGGCTGCCATTCCCGCAGTCTGCGGCTTTCTGGGAATGACGATTATTGGCGTCAGCCTTCCTTTCGTCGGAA
>JBGOVH010000251.1:0-4947 GCA_041478005.1 Terriglobia bacterium
ACTTGGGAAATTCTTTTCTGGCCGAATCTGAAGCAGAATAGACGGACGCTCCCGCCTCGTTGACGATCACCGAAAAAATCGCATGCCGTTCTTCTGGGATCTCTCCGCTTTCAGGCGTCGTTGCCGGCCGAAATTCCCGAACGACCTCTTGATCAGGGGAAGGCACCTCTTCGTTCCTCAACGCCTCTGGATCTGTAACGATGACCTCCGAGGTCAAGCCGGTAACATCAGAAGAAGGGGTCACAGTCTCCACTGTCGGGATAGCGGGTTCAGAATGCGGCATCGAGGTCGGATGCGAGATTTCACTTTCCGGCTGCGTTTCCAACAGGGCTGTTCCATTTCTGAGCAGATTGGCTGGCTCTGGTTTGGCATCGAAAGCAACTGATTCCTCAATCTTCAATGGAGTCTCCACTTCTTGAGAGGGCATTGGTGAGAGTTCTTCAGTCTTTTGGGTTTTCGAAGTCACGCTCCCGAAAGACTCACCCTCTCCGTACTTCTTCAAGAAAGCCCTTGTAAATGTTTCGGCTTCTCTTGAGCCCGTCCCATTTCCGATGGCGATCGCTCGAACATGATGTCTTTGGATCAATCTAAATAACTTCCTCTCGAAACCGCCAATATCCTTTTGGGGATCGGCTGGGTAGATAGTTGTTTGCTCCAGGAACTTTCCGGTCTGATCCACCACCGCCACCTTGCAGCCAGTTCGAAATCCGGGATCAATTCCCATCACGCCAATTAGACCTGCAGGGGGCGTTAGCAGCAAATTGGCGAGGTTTGCTTCGAAGACTTTGATTGCTTCCGCATCCGAACGTTCTCTGAGAAAAGCACGAATTTCTGATTGCAGGTTGGGATTCAGCAATCTCTCATAGGCATCTTTAGTCGCTTTCTCAAGATGAGACGCAAATACCGACTGAGGATCCTTGATGACGCGCGCTGAAATCAGTTGAAGAGCTTTCTCGGGAGCTACTTCGATAGTAAAGCTTAGAACTTGTTCTTTTACGCCGCGCCGGATGGCCAACATTCGATGAGAGGGGATTTTGGAAACCGGCTCCCGAAATTCATAGTAGTTTTCGTATTTTGTCTTCTCGTTGGCTTTGTCTTTGTTGACCCTGGAAACAACCACTCCCTCTTTCAGGATCTGTTCACGAATACATTTGCGAATCTCACCATCTTCAGACAACCACTCGGCGACGATATGCAGCGCGCCTTCGATGGCCAGCTCCTTGCTGCCAACCTCTATTTCAGGATTGACGCAGCTTTCCGCTAGTTCCTCAATGGTCTTATCCCCTGGAACCTGTTCGTAAATGAATCTAGCCAAGGGTTCAAGGCCTTTCTCAATAGCCACACTGGCGCGAGTCTTTCGCTTTGGTTTGAACGGCAGGTAAAGATCTTCCAGTTCATGCTTTTCGTAACGAGCAAGTATCTTCGCTTTGAGTTCCTCGGTGAGTTTACCTTGATCTTCAATCGTCTTTAGAATCGTGGCACGCCGCTCCAGTAATTCTCTGTAGTATTGGAGTCGTTCTGAGATCGTCAGAATTTGAACTTCGTCCAAATTCCCAGTGGCTTCCTTTCTATACCGCGCAATGAACGGAATGGTCCCCTGACTGTCCAGCAGATCAATGGTTGCTGCAGCCTGTTTTAGACTGACCGCTGCTTCCCTTGCGATTCTTTCTAAGACGATTTGATCTAATCCCATGAGTTCTTCCCCTAAGAAAAACATCGTATTATAGCAAATGATGCACGAAATTAAATAAGCTTCATTTTGTCGACATTTCGTTTTGTAAAATTTACAATTTTACGTATAATCCGTGTTTGTGTATTCGCCCTTCCATTCTTTTCATAAAATCTAAACTTACCCTAGCCTCTTCTTTTCAGGTGACACGCATGAGAATCCGATTTTGGAAGATTTGGAGAAAGTACGGAAACCGGCTTTCCATGAAAGGCAGAATCGGTCTAGGTATCACCATTTCCCGGCTCATCTTTCTCCCGGTGATTTTTCTCTCCGTTTATTACATTGCCGGCATGGTCAACGCCACCAACCGGATTGCCACGGTCGATGCCAAGGTGGCACGCCTTGGCGAACAGATCATTTCGGAGATTGCTGAGATGCGCAAGGCTGAGAAGAACTATGTCTTGCTCAAGGATCCATCCTCCTTGAGAAAGATAAAGGAAGTTTCACAGCAAATTATTGCGCAAATTGAAGACGGGCTCGTCCTCTCTAGCAGCGAAAGACATCGCTTTGCTGAAATAAAGGAAGCGGTTAAAGCTTATATGGCGAACATTGAGGTCATCTCTCAATCTGCCGATCCAGCCCAAAACGCCGCCGCCCTGAAGCAGTTTTCTACGGGTGTCGGGAATTATCAAAAACGGATCGAAAGTCTGTTGGCCGTTGCTAAAGGGTCCAAGTCTCAAGAAGAAATTTCTGAATCGATTGACGAGATCAGCAATGCGGCAATGTCGTTTGATCAGTTTATCATCCAATCGGTCGTGGCCTCGGAACCTTCCCGTTCCAGATTGTTAGGAGAACTCCAGGCAAAGGGGAGGGAGATTGCAACCCTGGCTGAAACAATCAACGACAACGGGTGGAAGAACGTGGAAGAGGAGAGGGCACGTACTGAAGTCTTGGGAAACCGAGCAACGTTACTCATTACGATTACTTTGGCGGTGACACTTTTGTTGAGTTTCGCTTTTACCTGGTACTTGCCCAGACGTGTGATGCATCCGATTCGTGAAGTAACGCAAGCCCTGCGGAAGGCTTCTAACGGGAATTATGATATTTTCCTCCGGATGCCGGGCAAAGACGAGCTGGGAGAATTAGTCAAAGAGTTCCACAACTTGGTAAGTCACATCAGATACAAGGAAGGCAGCAGGCCACAGCTTAACATGGGCTCTCAGGCAAAGGAACCTCCCCGAGATCAACCTTACACAGTTTTTTAGGAGATTATTTTCACGAAAGCTGAAGGGGGCGGGAGAGAAAGTTGATCCAGATCATGTCCAATCTTCACCGGGAAAAATCACGCCAAAGAAATTGCTTGTCTGCATGAACTCGATTCCGATATGCCCCAGCGAATCATCCTCTTGATGTCCAATCCACGCCACGCGAAAATCTGACCACTGGTCACTGGTTTTTAGTCGCAGTTTCAAAACAGTGTCTTCTTCCAATTCATGAATGCTAAAGACGCGAGCACCGTACTTGCTCACTACAAAGGTCTCGGTTTCCTCTTCGAATTCATTGCCTTTTTTATCCACACCTTGAATCACGACAGGAATCTTCACCATGGCTCTGGGGCTCCGCCGCAAAACGTAACCCTTTATCTCGTTGCTGCTTGAACTCTTGTTTTGCTCTCTTGTTCTCATAACACCTCTTAGGTACCCATGGAGACCCTCTAATCAAGCCGCGCCTAATGGATTATTGAACTTATCGGATAACCAGGGGTGCCAGTTTAGAGCAAATCAGAAAACCAGGCTGTCAACGGAATTGAAGCTTCCAATCTATTTTCGCAGGAACAATGGAGCAATCAATCAACTTCAAGCGCCACTTTTCTTAGAAACTTAAAATCACTTAAGAGTTTGCCTGTTCCCATCACAACGGCAGTGAGCGGATCGGCTGCCGAAATCACTGGCAACTGAGTCTCTTCAGTGAGCTTTTTGTCAAGGTTCCGCAAGAGCGCTCCTCCGCCTACCAGCATGATCCCTCGGTCGACCAAATCTCCCGAGAGTTCTGGAGGAACTTTCTCCAGGGCCCCTCTGACTGCGTTGACGATAACACCAATGCAATCTGATAGGGCTTCACGAACTTCAGAATCGTTGATCGTAATTGCCTGAGGAACCCCTTGAACCAAGTTGCGGCCCCGAATTACCATTTCCAAAGGTTCTCCCAAAGGGTATGCAGACCCAACCTCAATCTTGATTTGCTCGGCCATCCTGTCTCCGATCAACAGATTGTGTTTCTGCTTTATGTAACGGATAATGGCCTCGTCCATTTCGTCCCCGGCAACCCGGACAGATTTGCTGTAGACCACGCCGGACAGCGATATGACGGCAATATCAGTCGTCCCGCCCCCTATATCAACGACCATGCTGCCCACCGGCTCGGTAACAGGCAGTCCGGCCCCAATTGCGGCCATCATAGCCTGCTCCACCAGATAAACTTCACTCGCTTTAGCTCGAGACGCGGAGTCCGTTACGGCCCGCTTTTCCACCTGAGTGATTTCCGAAGGGACGCTGACTACGATGCGCGGATGCACGAAAAACTTGCGTCCGTGGGCACGTTGAATAAGGTAAGACAGCATTTTTTCAGTCACCCGGAAATCTGCAATCACACCCTTGCGCATGGGCCGAATCGCTACAATATTTTGCGGTGTTCTGCCCAGCATTTCCTTAGCTTCTGACCCCACGGCTTCCACTTCATGAGTCACGGTATTGAGGGCAACGATGGAGGGTTCGTTAACAACCACTCCCTTCCCTTCGTGATAGACCAAAGAATTTGCCGTCCCCAGATCGATAGCCAAGTCGCGTGAAAAAGCATGTCGAGCAGAGCCGAGAATGAACATGATGTCTCCAGGCAAAGATATCGAACAACGTAATTATCGACATCCGAACAATTTACATTATGTATATTTCAGAAAAGGAAGACTTTCCCACCCCGCGGAAACTTCCTTCCAAATTACCCTTTACTGAAAGAGGACGATCTCAGTTAAACTTCGGAAAGCTGGCAAGGTCTGTGCTTTAGTTAGCTTGAGGCCACTTGCCACAATTGAAGAAAATTGAGGGGTTTCGTCCTCGTTCTCGTCGTCGTCCTCGGTTTTCAAGGCCGATTTCGACAACGAGGAGGACGAGGAGGACAATTGTCAGAGGAGTTTTTCATGCCGCTGTGCGTCGCCACGACGGATGAAAATGACAGCGTAGAGGTCCCCCTCACCCCCGCCCCTCACCCCCCTACCCCTCTCC
>JBGOVH010000190.1:0-5568 GCA_041478005.1 Terriglobia bacterium
CAAGTCCGTCCTTCAGGATGTTGGCCAGCAAGATAAGCGCGGCTGGCGCCAGTAGAACCAGGCCCAACACCGCCGCCCGGGATGGAGAGGGCCTCGCGGCTACGGTAATACTCATGGCATTCCTCCTCGGAAGGTATGTTTTCTATTCTGCCACTCGGCGCAAGGATTGTAAACTACTTTTTACTGCAAAGTCATTGTCAGCCGGCGATCAGAGCGGAACGCAGCTGAACGGGGGCGAAACGGTTAACCGGGCGCTGCACCGGACTTTTTGCCGCTCCCGTTCTCGGTAGCTTGCCAGAGTGTATGGGTTGGGGTCACATCTCATTATTATTTCTTCTCTTGACAATGCTCATGAGGTGACAATCGAATACAACTCTAAGGGCAAGCCAATTTCGATTCACTGGAGGTGCTTGTTTTCTCATTGGAAGAGATTGTTAACTTGGGGCAAACACGATTTCAGAGTGTATATGGAGAGGGGCCACGATGGCAAGACCGCTAAGGATTCATTGGGCGGTGGCTTGGCTCCATGTCACGGCTCGGGGCAATGAGACATTTTATTCGATCCAGCGAATCGTGAGCAGTTTGTGACCCCTTTCCACGCTATAGGACTTTCCCTGCTCTGCCGAAAAGTATGATTGACACTCGATTAGGTTTCTTCCAGAATGCCCTCCAATCTGAAATGGATGGGCGGGGGTCTTATAGATGAGAGTTGGCGCTTTCGCAGAAGTTAAGAAAGATAAATCCCTGGCAAGGCGATTAGGGAGAAAATGGTGGGTTTTTCTTTTTCCCTTATACCCTGTCATTTGGATCTGGGCACTCACGTTTGTGCTGGCTTTCTTCATTGACCAGCCGCTTCAATGGGATCAACTTTTGAGTCAAGATAACTCTTATCTGATATTTCGCGTGCATCCTTACAAGGCGTGGCCAGCTCGGCAACCTGCCGGGGAATTCAGAGGAGTAGCTGTCACCCGAAATTTGTCTGGCATTATGGAAGCAGCCGACTTATGGGAGATCTGGCTCGTGCCACTCCACCTCCAAATAGCGCACCGTCATGATAGACAGATCCCGGCTCCTCCATCCATGTTCCTTCGATCTGCGTTGGCCTCAAGATGAGTCCTCTTGAGGCTGATAAATGTAGCGCAGACCTGGTAATTTGGGTCTGTGCCTTTTCATCCCTGAAATCACGCAAAAAGCCGCAGAGTCAGAGAAGCGACTCTCCGCTACAAGACTTACCTCTGGCAAGTGGGAACGGTGTTTTTAAAGTTCCTTCGCCATCCAGCCGAGATAAAATATGCTAGTCTAAAGCTAAGAGGGAAGCGGAAGGATATGATCAGACGACTCCAGTCAAATGAGATTTTTTCCAGATTAAGAGGATGGACTCTCGTGCATTGGGCCTTTTTTCTTTTTGTCTTTTTGTTCCTTCCTGACTTAAGCTGGGCTGAAACTTCACAATCGAAGAAGGTTGGTTCAGCCACGACACAGACGTCTCGGAAGAAAACTCGCCGGCATCGCCGGCTTAAAGTTAGCCGGTCTAGAAAACCCATGCCTCCTCTGAGCGAGGCGCCCTTCAGCGCTTCGATCCCCTTGCTGCCAGTGATCGAGGAGGCCAAATCCAAACTAGAAAAGGAAACCGTCCGCTCCTATGCGGGTTCGCGCAAACAACCGTCTCGACGGGAAATCAAGCTCGCGTTGGCAAACTTTAAGACTGGAGAGATTCAAATTGTTTCGGGAATAGAAAAGGGACAGCAACTGACCCTGGAGAATCCCAATATTCAATTCAAGGTGGAATGGTGGAATGGATTTAATTCTTCCATTACCATTTTGGAACCTTCCAATACGGGAGTTGTCGCGATCCTCTATGCGTTGGAGCTCGATCGCCAAAAATTCCTTGAGCACGATGCCATCATTTATACTCCTTACTCCAGCGCGTTACTTCAAACCGAATTAGTGGAGGCAGGCAAGAACTATGTCCTGGAGAAAATCGGCCAAGCCCGAAAAGGGCTGGGGTCGGTCGAGTCACGGGCATTTCCAGGGCTGCCTCTGTCAGACTCACCGGCGTTCAGCAGTGATGATTACTTCAACCTGATACTCACAGAGCAAATGGATCCTGGACGCTTTCGTTCCATTGCGGCTAGCAATTGGGAATTCAACGGCGAGCAGGCATCAGAATTGGTACGGCTGGCCGAGCGCATACTCGTTATTATTGGAGCCAACCAAGAAGACGCTTACAGTTTCACTGGAAACTATGCCAGTGCGCGTGGCCTCACGCAGTTTACTCCCATGGGAATGAGCGTGGTTTGGAACCAATATAGCCAAGCCGGCATTTCACGAAACTTTCTCGAAGCCACAAGCGATCATGTGAGCGCCATCAAGGCCGAAATCTGTCTGCTCGATTACGACCTGGCAGAACTGGCTGCGAGCCATCCTTCTCTGATTGGTTCTGGTCGAGAGATCTATGCGGCGGGCGCTTCTTACAACGGCGGTCCCAAACGAGTTCGTTACGGACTGGAGCATTTCGGCCTTACATGGCTCCATCCTGTGGCCCGGATTGCCGAACTGGAAAGCAAGAAACCCCTGACCCGCCTGGAACGTCTGGAGTACCAGTGGCTCAAACGCAATCGTTCGCACGAAACTTTTATTTACCTCAACAAGCTTCACGCCATCCAACAATCCCAAGACAAGCTCTCTGCGGGCCGTGCATTCAACAGAATCGCTCCTTCAAACCCCTAATCAGGATTACCCGGCTAGAAACTCGGTTCCTACTTGCGAGCTTCCGTATCCTGATAAAGTGCGTCAATCTGATTCTTATAACGCGCTTCGATGGCGTTGCGTTTCAGCTTGCGGTTGACGGTCAACAGGCCGTTTTCGGCGCTGAAGGGTTCGGAGGCGAGTAAAAACTTTCGAATCTGCTTGTAGTGGGGCAATTTCTGGTTAACCCTTTCCAAAGCCATCTCGACTCTCTTCTCGGAAATGTCCCCGGTAATGATAACGGAAAGAAACTTGCGTCCGTTGCCGATTACAACGGTTTGTCCGGCTTCGGGTAGGGCGCTCAAGACCATTTGTTCAATGGGTTCCGGACTGATGTTATGTCCAGAAGTCGGGATGATCAGATTCTTTAGCCGGCCGACAATCTTCCAGTTGCCCTTCTCGTCTACCTCTCCCTGATCCCCGGTGTGTAGCCAGCCATTTTTGATCATTTCCGCAGTGGCTTGTGGGCGGTTCCAGTAGCCGGGGAACACATTGGGGCCACGGACGAGGATCTCATCATTTTCCCCAAGCTTCATCTCAATTCCCTGGATCGCGAGGCCCACCCTGCCGGGAATGACGTTGTGGACATCATCCATGGTGCAGAGGGCCGTGGTTTCGGTCAGACCATAACCCTGCAGGACTGGGATTCCGATCATTTCGAAAAACAACTGCGTTTCTTCGGCCAGCGGCGCCGACCCGCAGATGAGAGCACGCAGATTGGGCCCCAATCGCTGCCTGATCTTGGGAAAGACCAGCACCCCAGCCAGGATTGCCCACAGCCCATCGAGAGTCTTAGGATTTCCAATGCGTCGCCTCAGCCATGCGGCCTGGCCATTGGCGAATAATGCCAGTGCCAGACCGCCCTTTTTGCGGAACTGGCTGGTGATACCGCTCCGAATCCGCTCCAGCAGCGCCGGCACATTCTGAAGATAATGGGGGTTGGCGACCCTAAGCTCATCCGCCAGCTTGTTGAGATCCGTCGACATCATGAGGCAGTTATTACGATACAGGCAGGTGAGCAGCAAAACCCATGAACCGGCGAAACAGAAAGGAAGGTAGTGGAGCACCCGATCGTCTTCTTCCTTGCGCACATTCTGCATCAACTCTTCAAGGCGCGCGGTGGTACGCTGCACCATAAAACTGAGATTGCCTATGTTGAGAACAACACCTTTAGCATCGCCCGAAGTACCGGAAGTGTACATGATGGCAACGGGGGAACCATCAGCCAACCCTTGCGGACTTGCTGATGTTTCAGCTACCGATCCGGTGCGGTCAGAAAAAATCTCGTCAAACAGCAATACTCGAGGAGCATCATTCCAACGTGCGGTAATCGCCTCGCCAAGTTCATTATTTGAGCAACAGAGCATCCGCGGAGTGCAATCCTTCATCATGGCCACCAACTCCTCCAGCGCTTGCCGGGAATAGAGCGGCACCACGAGAGCGCCTGCCGAGATGACTGCCAGATCCAGGGCAACCCAGCGGCTGCTATTGGGCGCCAGCAAGACGCAACGGTCTCCCGGTCGCAAACCCGCCTGGGCTAAGGCTCGGCGAGCACGCTCGATATTATCGAGCAACTCGCCGCACGTGGTAGTAACCAGTCGGTCTCCGTGGACCTCTTGTAGAATGGGCTTGTTGGGAGTGTGAGCTAGATTTTTCAGGATGGTCTGGAGGAAGTTCATGAAGAATACAATGGACCGATAAATTGCCTGTAATCACGCAAAAAAAGCCACAGAGGCACGCGGGCACAGAGAAGATTGAGAGGCAGTTCTGTAGGGTGCGTTAGCCGCAGTTTGGCGTAAGGCACCAGAACTCGGGATGCGGTGCGTTACGGCAAAACGCCTAAAGCACCCTACCAGTGTTCCTCACGCTTCACTCAAATTCCTCCACAAGTTTCCTGAGGTTGGGGCTGAGTGACGGCAGATAATCTTCCCAGGAAAGATGTCCGGTGCGAACCGGAAACTCGGGATAGCGCTTCTGCACATGCTCTTGCACATAGACGCCCATGCGAGCCATGGCTTTCAGGTTCCGAATTACAGTTTGACCAATGCCGCGGCGGATGTCTTCCGAGTTCCTGAGAAGCTTCTCAAGAATTATCACCAGTTTGGGAGTCAAGTCCGGATCGTCCACCTCCAGCAACAGATCGGAGTGGCCGCGATCGTGCATCAGGTTACGGATCCGCTCATCCATCGTGACTCCTGCAGAGGCTACTAGAGCTGGCATGCAAGTGACAATGCCGTGAAAACGGGAAGACACGAGCAAGTGACAGTGCCGCAAAATACTGACGAGTTGATACATGTCGTATTGATCTGAAATGAAAAGGGGTAATCCGCCCAACCGTTCTCCCATGATTTCGCAAGCACGGCGGTCAAGCGCTTCCATACCGATCAATACGGGGAATACCTTCTGTTGGCGGCGAAACTGGATAACTCCATCGGCAAAGGCATTCAGGTAACGTTGAAAAGCACGATCCACTTCGGCACCGTTGCGAAAAAAATAAATAGAACGATAGTGACTGTCAGTATAGAGTTCCAAGGAGCGGCGCAAAAAAAGCTTGGCAACGGAAGGCCTCACAGGCCACCAGAACGGATTAATGGGACAGAGTCCTAGAATCGGTGTGATCCCGTCCCATCCCGCCTGCAACAAGGTTCTTTCACCATACCCCCACCCCAAAGGCTCAAAGGTCCAGGCCGTGTCGGTGCCCAGTTCCGTCGGAACTCCAAAGCGTCCCAGCACGGCCTGAGATTCCTCGTTGCGGGTGATCACCAAAGAATCTGCACAGTAACGGCAACACATCTTTTGCAGCCATCCGTCCATCTCACC
>JBGOVH010000405.1:0-3832 GCA_041478005.1 Terriglobia bacterium
ACACTAGGCGGAAAGAAGCTTGCTCTCAAAGCCCAGAAGGACTTAGCGGTCTTAATGAAGGAGACCTTGGATCAAGCAGCTGCGTGAGGCATTTTGCTCCCAGCGGGTGGGCTGCTTGATTGCAGTGGCGAAAGGCCCAAAGGCGGGGTGAGGGAGCACTGTCAACCGGAGAGCGCAGTGGGCTTCGTCATTGCAATTTACAAATTTCAATAGGTTTGCCCAGTTAGTTTACTTTCATTGACTGCAGAAAAGGGGACCCCCATGAAACTAGTGAAGTGTATTATTCGGCCGAATAAGTTAGAAGAGGTGCGTGAAGCTCTGGAAAAGCTCAATGTTTCTGGAATGACTGTGTCTGAAGTCCGAGGCCATGGACGTCAAAAGGGTCACAAGGCAATCTATCGTGGCCGGGAATACAGTGTCACATTGCTGCCAAAAATGATGATCGAAATGGTCTTGCCGGATGACTTGGTTGATGAGGTGCTAAAGACCCTAATAGAAACAGCGAGGACAGGCGAAATTGGAGATGGTCGCATCTTTGTGCTTCCCGTCGAGCAAGGGTATAACATCCGCACTGGGGAAAGGGATGTCACTTAGGCAGGCCTGTTTGAGTGCTGGGGTAATATTATCTCCACGATTTTGTTAAGCCTTCGACGGCTTTTGCCGATTTGTCTAATGAGTCCAGTTAGGGGCCTGCGGCTCTAGTAAGCAATCTGAGCAGCAGCCCTTTTATTTTTCAAGAATCATCCAAGCCCGTTCGGGCCAACATTCATTTCTGCTTCAATTTATATGACAGAGGAGGAAAAATGCTAGTTGAGGTGCTAAAGTTAATAAGGATCTTCTTGCTTTTGTTTTGCTTAACCCTGGTTATTCCTTCGCAGCAATTGATGGCCGAAGATCATGTGGTGAATTCTTCGGATCTGCATCATGTTCTGACGGAGACATCGGATGCTAGACAAGCGAATCTCGAAAAGGTTCAAAAGTTCCTTTCTTCGGAAACGGTCCGAAAGGCTTTTGAAAGAAGTAAGATCGATTCAGCAAAAATTGACAAGGTAGTTCCACTTCTAGATGACGACGAGTTGCAACGATTAGCATCTCAGACTCAGGCCATTGAAAAGGACATCGCTGGCGGCGTCCTTACCAACGAACAGATCACTTATATCATTATCGCCTTGGCGACAGCCGTGGTCATCCTAGTGATCGTTGCCGCTTGAGTGGTATTTACGCTGGCGATGCAGTTCGGCCACCGGCCCTAAACGATTTCCCAGTGAGAAGAGAGTATTTTTTCTGCCGTTATCACCCTTGGCTGATTATTGCATGCGGCCTCGTGATAACTGTTTTTGCATGCCACGCCCAAATCCGAAATGGAGCTTGGCTGGATGTCCCTTTTGTCAGGCAAGAAAAGAATCTCTGTGGCGCCGCTTGTGTTGCCATGGTAATGCAGTATTGGGCCTTAAAAGCCCAGCGTTCTAACACTGGCGAAGGAAGCATCGAACTTCCATCTTTTTCCAAGATTGCCAACGCTTTCAAGAACTCCAGGACCGAAGGAGTATATGGAAGTGAAATGGGACGGTATTTCGAAGCCAACGGTTTCCAGGCATTCATATTAAGAGCGGAATGGGCCGATTTGGAACACCATTTGAACCTCGGGCGTCCGCTCATTGTTGCTCTTGGAGTAAACAAAGAGAACGGCCTTCAACATTTTGTAGTTTTCACTGGTTGGCGCCCCGAGGAAGAAGTTGTTCTCATTAACGACCCCGCACGGAGAAAACTGCTCAAGATAAACCGGGCAAACTTCGAGACCTCCTGGAACCAGACTTCCAATTGGACACTTTTGGCCGTCCCACAAATCCCGCAAAAAACACGGTGACGCTTTCCAATGCCAGGTGATGTGGTTCGACTGCTGGCCTTATACCTCATCTTGACGCCCAGTGTAGGCTCCTGCAAAAGCCCCAATGCAACCCCTTCGGCTAACGATGACGAAACTCTTTCAAAGGTCCAACATCTTTACGAGAGCTTGGATTGGCACGGCGTCTTACATACTATTGCCTCATCTCCCATAAGATCCCCTGAACTGCACTACTACCAGGGCATGGCACTGGCGCGCCTGGAAAGATGGGAAGAGGCTAAACGCTCTTTTGAGACTGGCGGAAAGGCCGCGCCGAGAGACAAGCGTTTCTTGCAGGAAATAGCTGGAGTCTCCTTTAAGCTTCAACAATACGGGGAAGCCAAGACCGCACTGGAAAAAGCCCTTAAACTTGAGAGGCAAGACCAATACACGCTCGAATTCCTGGCTTCAATTTTTTGGTTGGAAGGAAATCTCGAAGGGGCGTTGAAATACTGGAACCAAATTGACAAACCGGGTATCGAAGAAGTCAAGAGGGTGCCCAAACCCAGGCTAAGACCAGAGATACTCGATCGGGCTTTCGCTTTTTCTCCAGCGGGGCAGCTGACATTAGAAGATTTCCGAACAACTCGTGCACGTCTAGAGCGCTTGGAGATCTATCCGCGTTGCCACTTCGAGCTGCAGCCAAAGCCCGACCAAAAGTTTGACCTATTGTTCCATCCGTTGGAAAAAAATGGTTGGGGAGAAAACCGACTGGAAAAAGCGTTCTCGATATTCCAAAATATCCCTTCTCTCTCAATCCGCCTGGATTTGTATAACCTTCGTCAGTCTGCCGCCAATTCCGAATCACAATTTAGATTCGATTCCCAAAAGCTCCGCGCTTTCACACAATTCTCCGCTCCATTGGGAGGAAACCCTTCGTGGCGCTACCGTTTTTATCTGGGCGGAAGAAAAGAGAACTGGAACTTGACTCGCAGTTTTCAAGCAGAATTTCCATTGCCGGGAGATTTGAGGCTGCAACACTTGAGCGCCGGCCTCGAGGTTGGCCAACAAATAAACTGGCGCTGGACTTGGAAGAGCGGAATGGAGATCACTTATCGCGATTTTCTGAATCCGCCTCTGGTTCCTAAAAAATCCGAGCATTTGTTCACTTCGGGTACTTCCATCAAGTACAAGAGTATGGTTGAGCGGTACCTCTTGCGGATTCCCGAACGGCGCATTACCGCGCGGTCTTTTGCCACTTTTGAAACCGGCAAACTTTTCGGTAGTTCCTTGGACGGATTTTCCAAGTTCCAAGGTGGCGCGAAAATGGAATGGTTTCCTCGCTCCAAGGGAGAGGATTTTGCTGTTCACTCGCAGTTTCGTGCCGGCGCGGCAGGGGGAGGACTCCCTTTCGATGAACTTTTCATTTTGGGTTTGGAAAGCGACAACGATCTTTGGCTGCGGGCACACGTAGCTACCCGTGATCGCAAAAGAGGCAGCGGTTTTCTCGGGACGAACTATCTGCTGTTTAACTCAGAGTTCGACAAACGCATCTACCAGCATGCCCTGCTTGATCTCTACTTAGGGCCATCTCTTGACACGGGGAAAATCTATGACCCAGAGAAGATCTTTGGCTCAAAGGCCTGGCTTTGGGACTTAGGGATACTTTTGAAGGTCCACATTCGACTCGGGCCTAAGGTAATTTTCTCCTATGGCAAGGATCTGCAAACCGGACGAAATGGGTTCTATGTAACCACCACCAGGTAGACCGGATTCACGTCCCCCCTCTCCCCCAGAAGCTGTGAAAAAATTCGAGATTGCGGGGGGACGCCGCGTGAGGTTGTGGCTTTGAGAAAGCCTCAACGGCCTACAATGATTCCAAAGGTATTGCGGGTTCGTTGTAGGCCGGGTCCCCTGACCCGGCGCATTTTTTCACAGCTCCCCAGTGGACCCAGTGGAGGTGAGGGAGCAATAACCCTCCTTTTACTCCCTCGCCCCCATTGGGGA
>JBGOVH010000358.1:0-4065 GCA_041478005.1 Terriglobia bacterium
AGTGTTTGAATGGACATCCCCGGCCTACCCTGCTGGGGGTCATTGAAAACCGGAAGGAAGTGAATTTGGCCTTGAGGTACTGCCTAGGAGTGTGTCGGAATAATGTTCGGCTCTACCTAGAATCAATAACTTACGGGAACATTGATGTCTGTAAGCTATTGATTCTTCGATAAAGAAGGTATTTCTCCGACAGACTCCTAGGATGAATTTGCCAGTCTTAGTCTAGGTGGGATTCGGTTTGAATAATGAGGGTCTTCGAAATCCTATCATGCCAGGTGAGCTTTTCCGGATCAAAAAAAGCCCAGAGAAAACCAAGAGAAAAGCAACCCAGAGAAATGATATATCCAAAAGCCCGGAGCGCACTTTCTTGAGGGGACAATGAATTTCCTTGGAAATTAACTACTTGCAATTGCTCATGAACCATTCCTAGGGTTCTGGCTCCAAGCGCTATGAAAATATATAGGTAGGAAACCATAATCACTGTTGCAACCAACGCCATACCAAACAAGGAAGATTTTGTGAGAAAGGCAAACTCTGGAATAAAGAACACAATCATCAAAAATATTAGAAAACATCCGGAGCCAAAAAGTGCATCAATAGCTCCAGCGCGAGTTCTGGCAGAAAGCGCAGCTGCGCATAACCCAGCCTGCACCTCGTCCTCAGTGGATAGGCGAGTGGATTTCTCTTCGCCTTCAAAAGGAAGATTCCCTTGACCCAAGTTGATTTCGATACGCTCTGTTTTTCCTGAGTGTCTTGCCAATCTCTTTTTCTGGAAGCCTTCCCGGAATTCAATTTGGGGCATGGATTCGCCCGGCTGGCGTCCTGGAGACTCCAAAACCGGCGGACTTTCCCGAGAATGAATCTTCGCCCTCCCCAGTTTTTCCAGGGATTTTGCAGCCAACGGGTGATACTCGGGATGATTTGTGAAGGCACGATCAACGATTGGAGCTAATTCCATTTCTCGAGCAGGCCTTATGAATTCCCGAGTGTTCAAATCGTCGACCATCTCATCCGAGTATAATGACGGAATCTGATCATATTTTTCCTTCATTTGCTCAAGTTTCAAGTAAAGCTGCTCGCGCCAGTGTGAAGGGGATGGCGGGAGGGAACCCTCTGGAGAAGCAATCGAGGGGCTCGCCACTGCCACTGTAGCTTCGTCGAATCCATCTGTGTTCTTGGCTGAGATTGAAGCCTTAACGGAGTTAGAAGCTTGGTTAGAGTCTGAAAACTCGTTTGGGGAAGTAAGAGGCATTTTGCAATGAATGCAAAATCGGGTCGAAGGCAGGTTTAAGAGGCCGCAAGTTGGGCAATTCATCGAAATCTATGCTGCACTGAAAAGGCAAGCCTGCTTTATTTTCATTATCAATGAGAAGAGAAAACTGAATCAGTCTTAAATTGCATCTCAATGCTAACAAAAGGTTACACCGGTAGCAATATTGAATTGTAAATAGCCGCGTGTTAGATTAGCGTCCTGATGGGATAGACGACTGTTATGTGATCTCGCTCTTCAGATCATTCTTACAAAGTACACGGGCTCCCTCTCAACTTTGATTTCCCCTTGCAAAAAGTCATCTGGCATTCCCGCAAAAGAATTTCCAGTCTTCACAATGCTTGCAGAGTGAGCGTCGCCGGGTTGGCAATGTCCTGTTTCTTGTGCTTGCTTGGCTTCTCCCAAAACAAGGCCGCGTCGGCACAAAGCAACGGTTCTTCTCCCCAAACTCTCCAAGTGGGGGATGAAACCATGACCATTCAGGCTGATGAACAACGCAAGATCGGAAGGCACGACTACCGCGCAACCGGGAAAGTGGAGGTCCGCTATCAGGACATGCTGCTGAAAGCTGATGAGATTTGGGGAGATAATGAAACCCAGGATGTAGCGGGGCAAGGAAATGTCTACTTTGAGCAAGGCCAGCAGAAAATGTGGGGCGAGCGTTTCAAATTCAATCTCCTGACAAAGAGGGGCACGTTTTATGTTGTAAAGGGCCGAGCGGATCCCGGTTTCATCTTTGAGGCTGCTGAAGTTGAGAAAATCGGCGAAGACAAGTATTGGGTGAAAAACGGATTTGTCACTGCCTGCCAGGATAAAGTTCCCAAATGGAGTTTCAAGGTGAGTGACGCAGTCTTCCGTGTGGATCGAAACGTGAAAATGAAGAACACCCTTTTCCGGATCAAAAAGCTTCCTTTGCTTTACACCCCTTTTTTGGTGGCTCCAACTAACGAAAGAAACCGTCAAACCGGCTTCTTGATCCCTTCAACCGGAAACTCAACCAGGCGAGGACGGTCCGTCCATGAAGGATTTTTTCTGGCCATGGGACGCAGTGCAGATCTTCTGAGTGCACTTGAGTATTTTTCCCGCCGTGGGATTGCCGGCGGGTTTGAATTTAATGCTCGTCCCTCGGAACATAGCAGGATTTTCGCATATGAATATTTCGCAAAAGACAGGCTGGGCCAAGGGGGGCAAAGCACACGAGTCGTTGCAGACACTCAGTTTGAAAATGGGTTTCGCGCTGTGGCTGACGTCTATGCAGTGAGCTCTCAAGAGTTCCGACAGGTCTATGGGGACACATTCAATGTCATCTCTCGGCCAGACGAGATCTCATCTGGTTTCCTAACCCGAAATTTTTCTTCGGTTAGCGTCAATGTCTTTGCGGAAAGGCGTCTGACCTTGTATTCCCCCACACCGGTGACCACTCGAACCTTTCCTAGCCTCAATCTTTTTGGCCACAGCAGACAGATTGGCCACTGGCCCGTCTATCTTTCGTTTGATACTTCTGTGGAAGGGCTAAGCCGATCCGACAAGTCACTCTCCACGCCTCCAGTAGTGCAGCGGTTCGATCTTAACCCGCGCCTCACTTTCCCACTAAAGAAATGGTCTGCATTTAGTTTCACTCCGACATTTGGTTTGCATGAGAGCTTTTATTCCGATCGCATAGATCCGAATGCGGACACTGGAATCTCTCCACAAAACATCGTGCGATCCGCCTTTGATTTCCAAGGGCAATTTAATGGACCGAGTTTCCAGAAGATTTTTGACTTTCATGGAACGCGCTACAAGCACGTAATCGAACCAGAAGTGAACTATCGTTACATCAACGGAATTAATGAATTCGATAAAATCATTCGCTTTGATGAAAGAGACATCATTAGCGACACCAATGAGGTCGAATACTCGATTATCAACCGATTCTTCTCAAAGCGACGCACTTCCGACGGTGGAAATACAACGAGTGAGTTCCTTTCTATCCGAATTGGCGAGAAGTATTTCTTCGATCCAACTTTCGGGGGTGCTCTAATTCCTGGCCGGCGAAATGTCTTTTTTCCGCTCAATACCCTTACAGCCTTTGCCTTCGAAGACGCCTATCGTAGATTCTCGCCTCTCATCTCACGCATCCGTTTTACTCCTGCTCAACATTACTCGGTGGACTTCCGAATGGACTACGATCAACAGGCTCACAAACTCAGGGCCTCCAGCGTGTCAGGGAGCACGTACATCTCAAATACTTTCCTGGCCCTCACTTATTACAACACGCGAAAACTTCCACCGACCCAATTCCCCTCCAACCAAGTGCGCGCCACCTTTGGCTACGGCAATGCCTTGCGGAAAGGGATGAATGCAGCCTTCAGCTTTAACTACGATTTCAATGCCAAGAAACTACAGTACAGCGCCTCCCAGGTGCAATACAATTGGGATTGCTGCGGTGTAGCATTGGAACTAAGACAATATGACTTTGGGGTGCGCAATGAGTCTCAGCTCCGATTCAGTTTCTCGCTCAAGAATATTGGTTCGTTTGGGAATCTTCGGAAACAGGAGAGGCTTTTTTAGACAGACCACAAGTTGTTAGCCGCGAATGAATGCGGATATACGCAGCTACTAATCAGCCGATTAGACTGTTATGTCAAGTGGAACGAGAATTTTGTGCTCGTATTGCAAAGTCTCATGGAGGGATGAGCTCCGCGAAGCCGTCCCCCGTCGAGTTGGGAGAAACGGCCTCGCAGAGCCGGTCCTCCAAAGCCCTGAAGGTGTGACAAAATTCGTGGGTCAGTGGTGAAGGCTGTCTGTCTCAG
>JBGOVH010000060.1:0-9375 GCA_041478005.1 Terriglobia bacterium
ACCCTTGCAGCGCCACATAATGACGGAGTAGATTCCATTGCTGACGAAGCTGGAAGCAAAATAGGGAACATAGAAAGCATAGGTCATGAAAACCTCGCTTGATCCAAACGTGCGAGCCACCTTCATAAACTTGTCGGCAAAGGCAATACCAAGGTTCTGAGCTGGAAAAAGTAAGCCGGCCGCGATACTGACTCCTATCCCCAGAAAGACATTTTTTGATAGACGAGCCCTGGCGCCAGCGGAATCCGTGCCTGCTGCAATCACCCGTGATGCCTGTTCGCCTCGAAAGTGACTTGCAAATGCAGCAATCATAACTCCCACCAATGCGAGAGCCAGTCCCAGGAGAAGCCAGAATCCCAACTTGGTTCTTATGACGCCAGCATGCTGAAATACCAGCGGGATGAATGAGCCAAGCGCCAGCGAGATCCCGTTGGATAATGCGTTGGCTCCAGCCAAACCGATCTTGGAAATACCCAGTCCATAAAGGAAGCCCGACATGCCGGCCAATAATCCAGAACTCAAGACGATGAGGATAAGAGGCGCCCCAACCTCCTTGTAACCCTGCCCCAGGTGTGGAATAAAGGCCCAGGCAATGAGGGGTGGTATAAAGACCAGGGAAACAATGCACCATACAAACCAGGTATTCTCAAAAGACCAGTTGGTGGTATAGCGCATGGGCAGAAAACAGAGCCCCGTCAAAATTCCAGAAATGAGGACAATAATCGTGCCGGTAATCATAGCTCTCCAGGGATCCATGGATTCGAGAGGACGCAACCACCGCTGGCTATGCTAATGTGTTTTTCCAGCTCTGGGCAACAAAGATCCAAAAGAACTAAATAGAAGAGAGGTGGAAGAAAATGAATCACTCAAGTTTTCGGTTGGACCAACGTGTGGCCCTAGTGATTGGGGGAACCAGCGGCATTGGCAGGAGTATCGCTCTGGCTTTGAGTGCCATGGGCGCTCATGTCATACCAGTGAGTAGGCATCCGGATAAGGTCAAACAGACAGCCCTTGAAATTGCGAGCCGGGGGTCTCGCACCCTGGAATTTCCGGCTGATGTATGGAAGTAGTAAAGCGGCGGTGGCTCAACTGACCAAGAGTCTGGCCTGTGAATGGGCGCCCCATGGAATCCGCGTCAATGCGATCGCACCCGGCGTATTCATCACCCCGCTGAACGAAAGGGTTGTGCTGGGCTCCGAGCGAGGGCGAAGAATCCTGGAACATACGCCCATGGGACGGTTTGGCGAATTGGATGAACTGAAGGGAGCGGCGGTCTTTCTGGCCTCCGAGGCAGCCCGCTTTATTACCGGGGTGGTATTACCCGTCGATGGAGGATTTCTGACCAAAGGGATCTGAGGAGCGTGGAGGCTATCAGGGCATCAAGTTCGTCATGATGATGCCAATTGGGCTACCCCATCGGCAGCGCTACGATCGGCTTTCGACACCGCGAGGCGGCACAACCGTCGCATCAGTAACAAAAATGACCTTACTTACTTCATTCATTTCTTCAGGGCATGTCCGATTATCCGACCGACCATTACGAGCATTTCACAGCTTGCTACTGCGGATCCATCTTGACCAGATCTTTCCGGCGGCCTTCTGGAGTAACCACCAGCCGTTCCAACCGGCCAGCCCGATAGACCCCTTCTACTGCGGTATTCGATGGCGCACGTAGTTTGAATTGAACATCCCAGAATTTTGGCCAGGCAGGAAAGAGAAGAATCCTGGATCCCTCGGCCTGCATCAACATGGATTGCAGTGCCATCAGCGCGACATTTCCGTGGTCTTGATCTGGGATCCAGTCGTAATTCGGTCCCCAAAAGGCTGGGAATCGGCTTCTCTCATGATGAGTTGAAAAATTCTGCCTGACATCAGAGCGCGCAGCTTCGGTCAGGCCTAGGTATGCGGCTTGGATCGCATCCTGGTGCCAGCCTCCGGTCTTCTTGATCCGACGCTGCTCAAAAGTATAGCGCGCCGCCTCCAGACCCGGCTTGCCCACGCCATAGAGTCGATAAGGAAAAACAGCGTAAAGCTCCGGATTCTCAATATTCCTCACGGGACCGATCAATTCCTGGGCGGCCAGTAATCGGGTGTTTCCATTTTCTTCTTTGACAGGCAGCACCGGTAGTTCTTCTCTGAGTCGCTTCCAGGTGGCGCGCCGGTCATCAGTGGTGGTCCCAGGCGGAAGCGAGAGTAGTCCGTTTAGGACAACGCCCAATCCGGCAATTTCGGGCAACGGATTAACGGCTTCATGCCAGGTTTCCAGCGCCGCTGCTGGTTTCAACAGGAGCTTTCCCTGAGTGTCTCGAGGATAATGCTGGTCGTAGAACCGAACAATGGCGTCTGCCAGGGGAAGCAGGGTACTGGAGAGGAGATGCGCATCCTGAGAATAATCGAAATAGTCCAGCATCATGGCAGACAGCTCCAGGCCTCCCTGCCAATAGTAGCGGATGTAGGGGTTGTCAACCTGAGAAACGGATTTGCCTCGGCGATCCCAGCCATAGTTGGTGTTGGCATAGGTCCCCCAGAAATACATGGTTTCGGGGAAGAAGGCCCCTTCATGTCCAAAATAGAGGCGTGTCCGTTTCTCTGAAAGAGGCATGGCTTCGAGAAACATGCGAAAGAGTGGCTGCATCAAGTCGAGATCTCCAGAAGCCGGCATCGGCCAATAAGCCAGGCGGGTGTTCTGGAACCAGTAGGGCCCACCCCAGCGGCGATAATCTGCATCGAAAATCTCTTCTTTTTGTCGAGCGTCAACTGTGAAAATCGAGCCGTTGAACTTAATCGGGAATTTACCCCGACCGGCGCATCCATTCAAAAACCGTTGTAAGGCATAACCCCGGCTGACGTTCTCGGCTTCCACGGAACCACTGATGCGAATCCAACTGCGACTCCAGAAATCTCTCCACCACTTCCGGTGGGATTCCCTGGCATGCTCAAGGCTCTTCCCTTCAATTCGCAACATGAGGTCGTCGAGAGACCGGAGCCATTCTTCTGTCGAAGCCGTTTGTTGGTTCAGAGCATACATGGAGAGCACAAACTGCTTTCGTGGCATCGAAGATTTCAGACTGTTCTGACTCACCTGGATGAGCCCTTTTCCCTGGATGGCTCCGCCGAAGGTCCGGTTGAGCAGAGGATCGGCCAGTTCCTTCATGAGAGGTTCGAGCCCTTGCAGCTTCATCGTCTCAGGCCAGATGGAATGGGTGTTCCGGTGAAACCACACAATTCGGTCATCCTTCGCGGGAAGAATAGTGTCGGGCAAGACCACGACGGGGTGCGGACTGCCCTCCATGCCATAGGCAGCGTCCAACTCTTTGCCTTCGAGTGTTCTTTCTCTGTTGCGCCATACCTCCAGGAGGGTCTCCAACTGGAATGGCTTGGGACTACCGGCTTCGATCCGAATGACAGGCTGATTGGCGTCAACCCAGATACGGAGGGTAATCGCAGAGGCTGGTTGACCGGCACGGATGGTGATCTCACCCTGCTGAAGCTTCAGAGTCTGCAAAAAGGGCGATCCTTTTCGGAAAGGAGTGGGTGACAGCTTTACTCGAACCCGTCCCAGCTTGAGGAACTGAGCGTTCTCACTCCAGGCGTCCGTCTTACTGATATAGAAGAGCAGATCCCCACCCTCTTCCACCCAAAGATTAATGCCAATGTCTCCATTGCCAAGCGGCATCGAACCGGAAGAGTCTGTGCTGGGGGTTGGCCACGAAATATTGTACCAATCGAGAGGACTTGGATTGTCTCTCTCGCGTTGCCTAGCATCGGCCTTACCAAGCCCGGCAACAAGAAAGACTACGGCCCATGTCCTAACTCGCAAGAACTTCATCATGTCTCCTTCCTCAATCTCGCAGCTAAACGTAACTTTTTAGAAACCCGGTGAGTCCTGTGACATTCACGGTCGTACCAAATTTCCCCTCACCCGCCCTGCATGAGTGACAGCGGTCACGCACCTCCTTTTTGTTTCTCCAGGGCTAGCGGGACCGGCTGCGACCAACAGACGATTGACGGCGGAAGATAGCGTCAGTTTATACGCGCCATTGTCCTTGACCAACCACAGGCATAAATTGGCCTCTCGGGTGCATGTTGTCAAGCCATTCTCGACAGGTTCGCCAGGAGATGAGCTTCTCCTCTGACAGCCCTTCCTCGAGATGAGAAATCAAACATTTCCTTCTTTGAAGAGGAAGTATCACAATGGCTGAGTCTTGTTTGCAATGATCGTGGTTATCCAGCCGCGAGGCAGAAAAGCACTTGGCGAGAGGGTGGGCTTCACTCAATTCACGACTTGGCCACACATCGCCTCAATCATACGGCTCATGGTCAATGAGCCAGGTGCTGTTGACTGTGGGCTTCCCACTGAGAAGGTGTGAAAAAATTAATAACTGAGCGCGAAGAAGGTTTGTAGTGACGACTTTAGTCGTTTCTTTTCAGCCCGAGCTGGGAACGACTGAAGTCGTTACTACAATTTTTTCACACCTTCTCAGGGATTACCGAGTCTACAGGGCGAGTTGTCACAAGTCCCATATTTCGGAGCTTCCCTCGTTAAGGAACCTTCAGGAGGATCTCATCATGTACCGCAGGACAGGCAGACTGATGTCTGAGTGGCTCATCATACAAATGCGAAAAGCGCTGTTACCAACCAGATTTACACCTCGTCATAGCGTCCTCTCACTTTGCCTTCGGACAGCCTTTCCCTATGTAAGAGGCGTTAGAGGTGAGACATGGGGAGCCGGCAAACGGATCCTAAGATGTCGCGGAGTATTTCGTGCCTTTGCAGGGGCATTCCTTTTGCTAATGACCTCGAATCTGAGTTTGTGGGGATCCAAGCCCGCTCAGTTTCTCTCGGTTCCCGAAATGGTGGTGATCAAAGCGAGTGCTCGCACACCCCCGCCTGAGTGGGCCATCTTAGAACGCCATCTTATGAAAACCATAGACCAGGCAGCCCCACTCTATCTCAAGGCGTTCACATTTCGGGGAGGAACCCTGCGAAAGGGCGGAAAAATTGATGATGATTATGAATCGTTTGGGACCTGGCCGCTCTACTACGTGCTGGGTGGCGACGAGAAGATCCTGGATTGGGCTGTGCAGGAGTGGAATGCGATCACCCGTCAATGGGCCTATGAGCGGGACAGTGTCTACAAGGAATTTGTCAAGCATTACGACATGCTTCACCTGACCGAGGGTTATGTCGGCTTCCAATATTTTGGTCTGGCGGATCCCACGATCCCGGAAAATGTTGCGCGCGCGAGGCGATTTGCAGGCTTTTACCTCAATGAGGATCCGGAAGCCCAGAACTATGACCCTCAGCACAAGATCATTCGTTCGCCGTTGACGGGAAGTCAGGGTCCCTCCTATCACAGCGATTCGCAATACACCTTGAACTATGGACACGCCAGCCTATATCCGCTCGTCAAAGAACTGGAACCGGATTGGGATAAGGATTTAAAGCGCCGTGAAGAAATCCAGAAACTGTACGATCAAGTCGTTCTTCATGGAGATGTACCCATGAATATGGCTGTGACAGGGTTGGTGGCGAATGCCTTCTTCTACACCGGAGAGGAAAAGTACAGGCATTGGATTCTCGAGTATGTGGACGCCTGGTTAGACCGCATCCGCAAGAACAATGGCGTCATTCCGGATAACGTGGGACTGCAGGGAAAGATCGGAGAATACCGGCAAGGACAGTGGTGGGGAGGGTTCTTTGGATGGAGCGGACGCTATTCCGTCGAAATGATCTTCAACGCTCTCATCACGGCTGCCGAATGTGCTCAGCTTGTCAGCGGGGACTCCCGTTACCTTCAGCTCCTCCGGTCTCAAGTCGATGTGCTTCTCAACCAGTCCATCATCCAGGATGGCAACTTGCTGGTGCCTTACAAATATGGACCCAAGGGCTGGGAGGACTTTCGCCCCTTGGAGCCCTATATTCTCAGCCACCTTTGGCATGCTTCGATGGACCCCAGGGATTGGGAGCGGCTGGAGAAATTGCGAGCGGGCAGCAAAACCGGCCCGCTGCCCTATGCTCGAGCCACTTCTCCCAATCCGCCGGCACCGGGTTCAGAAATGTGGCATTCGGATGGCACGCCAGTTGATTGGAATCAGGTGTTTGCCAATATCGAGCAACGGAATCAAGACAGAGACAACGAACCGGCTCACTTACGCTATCTGGCAGGTGAGAATGCGGACTGGCCTGAGAAAATTCTGCGTGCCGAATATCAGCGAGTTTCTCAGAGCGTGGAAAGACTGCGAAGTGGCACCTTTGAACATTTGTGGAAGAGCCAGACGGTTACAGAACAGAACCCTGTGTTCACTAATGGTCTTGCCCAGGTGACTCTGGGCGCCCCCCATACTTGTTTCAATGGTGGCCTGTTGAGGGCTCGAGTCCGCTACTTCGACCTGGAAAGAGAGCGGCCGGGCTTACCGGAAGATGTGGCTGCGCTCGTGGAAAAAGTCGAAGCGGACCGCACTGTCTTGCAGCTGGTCAATCTGAGTGCCTTTCACACACGGCGTCTCATCGTACAAGCAGGAGCCTTCGGAGAGCATCAGTTCACGGAAATCACGCTCAGAGACTCGTTGAGTGAGAAAGCGAGCGAAGGAGATACCAGCGAAAAGAGGATCTCAGTTCAGAAAAAGTTTTTCGCCGTGGAACTTTCACCTGACGCGGGAATCACTCTGGAGATCGGTACTCGCTGTTTTGCCAATCGGCCCAGCTATGCTTTCCCATTTCACCCGAACAACAAGGAACCTCGCAAATGAAGGGAGTGAAAGAATGAAGCCATGCCCGCAATTGTGGTTTCTCGGAAACATGGTGATGATGGTTCTGCTATCACAGCCGGTTTTGGCAAGATCGGAAGCAGCGAAGGACTTCTATGTCTCCCCCCGTGGGAGCGACAGCAATCCAGGAACAAAGGCAAAGCCATTTGCCACGTTGCAGCGTGCTCGTGACGCAATACGCGGCGCCAGGAGGAATGGCCCTTTGCCCATTGGCGGGATCAGCGTCTGGGTTCGCGCTGGCAACTATCCACTCAGTCACACTTTGAAGCTAACGGCCGAAGACTCCGGCACGCCGGAGGCGCCAATCGTCTACCGAGCTTACCCGGGTGAAGAAGTCCGTTTGACGGGTGGCAAGCAAGTGACTGGTTTTGTGCCGGTGACGGATGAGACGATCCTGCAGCGTATTGATAGCTTATATCGCGGAAAGATCCTGCAGGTCAATCTGAAGGCACAAGGCATCACGGACTTCGGGCGGCTGAGTCCCCGCGGTTTTGGAATGCCTCCTCAACCATCGGCCTTGGAGGTGTTCTTTCAGGACCGACCGATGACCCTGGCTCGTTGGCCTAACCAGGGCTTTGTCAAAATTGTCACTGTGCCCGATGCAGGGACTATTGTTGATATTCACGCCCCTGGGTCCAAGGCTGGCAGGCTTACTTACGCCGAAGACCGGCCCAAGCGCTGGGGGGAGAAGCCCGAGGACGTTTGGTTGCACGGCTATTGGAGGTATGACTGGGCGGACAGCTATGTAAAAGTGGAGTCCATTGACGCGCAGAAACGGGAGATTGTGATTCAGGCGCCGCAGAGCACTTATGGCTATGCCCCCGGCCAGACCTACTATTACCTAAATGTTCTGGAAGAGCTCGACCAGCCCGGCGAGTGGTGCCTTGATCGCAGGAGCGGAATACTCTATTTCTGGCCGCCGGCATCTCTGGAGCAAGGAAAGGTATCTGTCTCTCTGTTGAATGAGCCGCTGGTTTCACCGCAGGAGGCTTCCTACCTAACCTTGCAGGGTTTCATCCTGGAAAACACACGAGGAAATGGCGTGGAAATTAAGGGAGGCTCTCATAATCTGATTGCTGGATGCACATTGCGCAACCTCGGAAATCTGGCAGTGGCAGTTCAAGGCGGAACGCAGCATGGCGTGCTGAGTTGTGACATCTACGAGACAGGTGACGGCGGGGTTAGGCTGGAGGGCGGTGATCGGGGGACTCTCACCCCTGCCGGCCATTACGCCAGGAACAATCACATCCATCATTTCAGTCGCTGGTGCCGCACCTACCAGCCAGCACTGCAGATCACAGGGGTGGGCAACCTGGCGACGCATAACCTGATCCACGACGCGCCCCACAATGCGATCCAACTCACCGGTAACGATCATCTCATCGAGCTGAACGAAATCCATCATGTGTGTCTGGAGACCCAGGACGTGGGCGCTTTTTATCTGGGACGTAACTGGACCGAGCGCGGCAACAGAGTTCGCCATAATTTTTTTCATCACATCGGCGAAGTTGGCAGAGATGTTCGAGGAGTGTATCTGGATGATTGCGCCAGCGGCACGATGGTGTTTGGAAATATATTCTACAGAGTAACACGGGCCGTGATTATTGGTGGGGGGCGGGATAATCAGATCAAGAACAACATCTTTGTCCAATGTGATCCAGCTCTGCGGTTGGACGAGCGTTGTATGGGAACGAAGGAGGTTTGGCGAGGAATTGTTTACGGTGAAATGAAGCGGAGCTTGGAGGAAGTTCAGACCCAGCAGGCACTCTACAACAGCCGCTATCCTGAGCTGGTCGGAGTCTATAAGTATTACGAAGAGAAATCTGGTGTTCCACCCGAAGGCAATAGTATCGTTCAAAACATTTCCTTTGGGGGGACCTGGCTGTTGGATCATCCTGACTACAAGGTGGACCAAACGTTATTTGGGATTCGTGACAATCTAATCGACCAGGATCCAGGTTTTGTCGACGCCCCCCACATGAATTTTCAGCTCAAACAAGACTCGCCAGCCTTCAAGCTTGGCTTTGAGCCGATTCCACGGGAGAAGATCGGGTTGTACAAGGACGAGCATCGGAAGCAGTTATTGAAATAGCGGGGATGCAGAAGATCTTGCCACAGGGTGGCCCATTGAGACTGCACTGAAAGCGCTGAGCAAATCCAGCTTCTTAAAGACATGCCCACTGGCATGTCTGCGCCTCCCAGAGGGTGGCGGCCCAAAGTGTTAGGCCGCTCACGGCCAATTAGCAGGGGCAAAGGGTCATGAATATTACCCACATGGCGAGTTCCGAAGATTTTCAAATGCCCTCGAAGGTGACAATGCGCTCAAAATCAATCTGCATCTTGTTGTTCTGTTCCATCATTAGTCTTGCTCGAGTCGAGGCAGAAGGAAAATCTCTCAAAGACTGGACTAATCGACTCATCCCCCTGCCTAAGCAAATTCAGATTAAGGGTGCCAAATCTGTTTCTCCCAGCGATGTTCGCCTGACTACGCCAGGAACTCAAGACGCGCTCATCACTTCAGCGTTGGAGATACTTCGGCCTTTGGCTGCTGGTGGCCGTGGGTTCGATATCCGGCTTACGCTCACTTCTGATCCAGGAACGGTA
>JBGOVH010000483.1:0-3289 GCA_041478005.1 Terriglobia bacterium
CCATCATCACGTAACCGTGCAAGACCATCCCAAACCGGCCGACGCTCTGGCCCAGTCTTGCCAGAAACAGCTGGCGGTCTTCGTCCGAGCGGTAGATCTCCCGCCGCTCATTGCCGCGAGCGGTCACGTGATACCAGGCTTCCGGATACCAAATCCTCAAGGGCCTTGCCATGAAACCTCCTCGCGGGAATAGAATTACTCCAAGACCATCGGTCAGCCGGGTGGGGCAGGTCAAGTAGAATATTGATTAATGATTCTGCTGCAAAACCCCTACCCGAGCCGATTTCGCCAAACTGTGGAAAAATAAATCACTCTAGAATGCCCCACAATGCAATTCGAAGAGGTCGGGATACATTGATGATCCCCTAAATATTTTGAAGTTTTCAAGAACAGGGAGTTTTGCAGCAAAATCAATATTTAAGGGCTGACCCCAATTTGCCCTCATGACCCCCAGAAAACGATGCGCCCGCAACCCGTACCTCCCTAAGAAGTCCCCGGGCCACGCGGTGAAAAGAAAAATGGCGGCTTATCACCGCCCTATCCAAATCGCCTTGATCGCTCAAGGCCTGCTCGGGTTCTTGTCGATTACTCATACCCGCCTGGTCTGTGGAATTCCATTGGCTCCTGGATCCGCACGATCCGTCCCGGTGTTCTTCCGGCGGAGAGTGTAACCTCCCGGCCGCGTCGTTCTTCCTTCCCGGAATTCCTCGCGCTTTCCGAAAATACTCCTATCCTGATAGAATTCTTGCGCGATAATCTCTATCTTAACAGGAGTCAGGGCTCGCAATGGGTCGCTTAGCGGCCTTCTCCTGTTAGAACTCGGTACCCACAAGTAAATAGCGTTCGGTAAGAACTCAGCCAGGATCCAGACTTCGGTCCGGGTATTTTGGAGCCGCCGCAAGTCTTGGGCGTTGAAAACTTCGGCGACTCCCAGGTCACCTTGCGCATCGTCACCAAGACGCCGCCGCTGAAACAGTGGGAAACGGCGCGAGAGCTGAGAAAGAGAATTAGAGCCCCCTTCGACCGCAAAGGCATCGAAATGCCCTTTCCGCACCGAGTGGTGCATTCCCGTGCGAGGTCGGAACAGAAGGGGTCAACTGAAGCCGCAGAAGAGTAGCCGGTCTCGAAAGAGCGGGCGTCCAATGCCTTCGTTGCGACTTCAGCTCAAGGAGACGAGACTGTGCTCGGGATCAACTCGGGTTACTGGCGATTTCTTGGTGGGTTGCTCTTCGCGTATCTTGGCTTGGCGCTGCTGATCTATCTGGTGCAGCGCCGACTGCAGTACTTCCCAGATCCTTCACCAGTGGAGCGTCCGGGAGGAGAAGATCTGAAAACCCTGGAAGAGCTGAATCTCGTAGCCGCTGATCGGGTGCGAATCAGCGCCTGGTATTGGCCAGGAAAACGACTGGACAACATTTTGATGTTTCATGGAAACGCAGGCCACCGTGGACACCGGCTTGACTGGGCCCGAGGATTTCACGAACTGGGATTTGGTGTCTTTCTATTGGATTATCGCGGATATGGAGGCAGCGACGGCTCACCCACCGAACAAGGCCTCGATCTCGACGCTCAGGCCGCACTCGGATGGCTGCGTCGAAAGCCTGGACGTGTGATCTATCTGGGGGAATCTCTCGGAAGTGGACCCGCCATCGAGCTCGCACTCCGGCAGCCACCGGCCGCGATGATTCTTCATGCGCCGCTGACCTCAGCTGTAGAGGTAGGCCAGGCAGCCTACCCCTACCTGCCAGTCAGTCTGCTACTCAAAGACCGCTATGAGAATGACCGGAAGATCAGCCAGATCACGAGTCCGGTTCTGATTATTCACGGAGAACGTGACTCAGTGATCCCATTTCACCTTGGTCGCAAGCTGTTCGATATGGCTTCCGTCCCCAAGGACTGGCTGGCGGTTCCCCAAGCAGACCATAACAATCTCGCTGAAATCGGTGGCAGGCTTTACTGGAAGACCATTCAATCCTTCCTTGAGAAAGCTCTCACCGAGGTTCCCAAGCTGGAAAACTGAGCAGAGTTATCAGGAATAGATGGTAAAGGGAGAAGGCCAGGCCTTGGGTCTGGAATCGATGCGACCTTCTTGACCTCAGCCACCTTACCCAGTCGCGCTAAATCGATGGTGCAAGAAATGATAAACCTCGGCGCGGCCCAGCACGCCCAGCAGTCGCCCGTTGTCCACGACGGGTACCTGCGGAATGCCTTCCCGGTCCATGGCTTCAAGAATGTGAACGACACCCTGCTGCGGCCGCACCCAGCGAAGGGCAGCCAGTGGAGTCATGAGGGCCTCTATCCGGGTTTGATCCCAAAGCTCCCTCGCGACCGCCGTTACCTGCTCCCATGCGAGGATACCTTCCAAACTTGCCCCATTCAGTACGAGAAAGCATCGCGGGTGAGAACCCGCTTCCACACCATCTTCAAGTCTGGCTAGACTGGTCCCGGTTTGAATACGGGGACAATTCGAAACCATCAGGTCGGAAGCAGTGAGGCCTGCGAGTGAGTCTCGCAGGTCCGCCTGGCGCTGGTTTTGCCGTGACGCCACCCACAAGAACCACCCAATCAAACCCGTCCAGAGGCCGTAGGTAAACTGGCCCGCAATGACGAATAGACCTCCTCCAAGAAAGAATAGGACGGAGGTGGTCTGGCCAATGACTGAAGCAACGCGCGTGGCTTTGGAAAAGTCGCCGAACATCCCCCACAGCGCTGAACGCAGGATTCTTCCACCATCCAGTGGAAACGCAGGAATGAGATTGAAGAGCATGAGCACCAGGTTGATCTCAGCCAGCCACTCGGCGACAGCAGCCACAGTTTCCAGATTTGCGCGGCTTGCCATATGAAGGACAGCACACGAGGCCGAAATCACGACGCTGACCAACGGACCCGCAACGGATACGAGAAACTCAATCCCCGGCCGCTGGGCCTCTTTGCCGATCTGTGAAACACCTCCCAAAATGAAGAGCGTGATGGATTGAACGGGCAGCCCGGCAGCTCTGGCCACGAGGCAATGCGCCAATTCGTGCAAGATGATGGAGACGAAGAACAACAGACAAGTCACGATTCCAACGGTCCAGTAGTGGGCCACACTCCAGTTCGGATGCTCCTTGGAAAACTGCGCAGCCAGCGAAAAGGCCATGAGGGCGAAGACCAGAATCCAGGCCAGATCGATTTGGAACGTGATGCCCAGCAGTCGGAATAATCTCAGCTTCAATGGTGACATCATGATGTTAATGTTGTGCACAGCCTTCGCTTGACTTCCAATCGCGCCTGCCCCGTCTGCATTACG
>JBGOVH010000261.1:0-4824 GCA_041478005.1 Terriglobia bacterium
CGGAGAGGGCGGCAAACAGACAGGATTACTCTCCCCCTCGCCCCAGCGGGGATGAGGGGTAGGGGGTGAGGGGGATCACCACGCTTTCATTTTCATCTGTCGTGACGCCGCACTCTCCTGAAAATCGTCCTCGTCGTCGTTCTCGTACCCGTAATTTGGCCTTTGGAAAGGTGAGGAGGACGACGAAGACGAGATTCTACAACTTTCATCAACCGTGTCGCACGCCACAGAACGGGCAAAGCTTAATAAAGCGGTTGCGAGAAGTCAAAGGGCTTGAATACCTCTGCCGCTTTCTATAAAGTGTTGCGGTCTTCCAAGTCGATCTTATTAAGGAGAGGAATTTCATGAATAGCATACGGGTTCGAGTATTCATCTTGACCGCTTGCATCGCCTCGCTTTATTGCTCACAACCGCCAGCTCCCCCTCCCAGTCAATCTCCGGGACCTGCTCCTGGCTCTGTTGTTGAAAAAGATCCAGCGCTAAAATCCATTGTTCCGGCTGATGCCAGGATTGAAAAGCTGGCGGATGGATTTGCCTTTAGCGAAGGTCCCATTTGGATTGGGGAGGGCGGGGGATCGGTCCTGTTTAGTGACATTCCCAACAACCGTATTATGAAATGGACCCCCGACGGTAATGTGGAAGAATTTCGCAAGCCCAGTGGCTACACGGGCCCACCAGCCCCTGCAGGCGCTTTTGTCGGGTCCAATGGATTAACGCTGGACCAAGAAGGGCGGCTGATCATTTGCGAACATGGCGACCACCGCGTGACCCGTTTGGAAAAGGATGGGAAGGTCACAATCCTGGCTGACAAATATCAGGGCAAGCGGTTGAATAGCCCCAACGATGCGGTTTATAAGTCCGATGGAAGCCTCTATTTTACGGATCCCCCTTATGGGCTCTTTAATGAGAAAGATAAGGAGTTGGAGTTCCAAGGAATCTACCGCCTGGCGGTGGACGGCAAGCTGCAGCTCCTGAACAAAGAGTTGACGAAACCGAATGGACTGGCTTTCTCCCCTGACGAAAAGACCCTCTATGTTTCCAACTCCGACCCGGCCAAGAAACTCTGGATGGCCTACGACGTGGCTCAGGATGGAACTCTCGCGAATGGACGCGTCTTCTTTGATGTGACTGCGGAAAAAGAAGAAGGCCTGCCTGATGGAATGAAAGTCGATACGCAGGGCAATATTTATGGAACGGGTCCTGGCGGCATTTGGATCTTCACCCCGCAGGGAAAACATCTCGGGACAATCAAGCCGCCGGAAGTCCCCGCCAATTGTCATTGGGGTGATGCCGACGCCAAAACGCTTTACATGACCGCTCGAAAAGGCTTTTATCGAATTCGTCTCAATGTTGCCGGAATCCGGCCATAGAGAAAAGCCCTCGTTGTGGCTACCAGTTCGTCACTTGGCTTAGAGGAACCGGCGTACCTCCGCGCTGCTTGCTAATGTCAGCGGCTTCCATGAAGGCAAACATTTCGAGTGTCTCTTCTGGATTTACGGGCGACACGCCAGTTTGGAAAAATTTGATAATCTCAACAAGCAGCGGTCTATAGCTAAAAGGTTTGCGGTTAGAGTTGAGGTTGGCTTTGCCGCCGAATAGAGTGATCCCGTAATCTCCCTCGCCCTTACGGATTCCCCGCACAACGCCGATACGGCCATCTTTCCACTTGCCTACGACAACATCGGTCCCTTCTGTATGGACTCGAGTCACACTCTCACAACCCGGTCCCATCAGAGCATAAAGCATCTCCACCGCATGTATTCCGTACCACACCAGATCCGGATGGTGCGGTTCACTGGGTGCTGGGCCATACACATTAGCTCCCAAAATCGATCCGGCGTCGGCTGTTGCTTTTAACCGGAGGGTTTCCTCCCAGAAACGCAAGCTGGATGAGCTGAACCAGGGGACCCCGGCCTCCTTACTTAAGCGGGCAATTTCGCGGGCATCCTTGTAGCTTGCAGCCAGCGGCTTATCGATGAACACCGGTTTTTTTGCCGCCAGAACAGGCTTTACCTGATCCAGGTGAGGACGGCCATCCACGCTTTCCAGCAACACCGCATCTACCTTTTGGCATAAGGTAACGATGTCCTCGACGATTTCAACTTTCCATTTGTCGCGGAGTTCTGCCGTAAATCCGTCAATACGGTTGCGGCTGGATTCGACGTCCGGGCTTCCTCCCTTAAACGCGGCAACCACGCGAGCGCCAGGAACATGATCTGGATTTGCAGGATCGTTAAGCACCTTGGTGAACGCAATGACATGGGAGGTATCCAGGCCAATCAGTCCGAGCCGGATTTGAGCCGGCCTGGATTGTGCAGCAACCTGGAGGGGAGAACCCACAATTTCTGCAACGAGCAGCCAAAGAACCAGCATTAAAGAACGGGGAAACAATCTCATAGTTCAGTTCTCCTTAACTTGCGAATGACGAAGTGCGAATGACATGTGGAACGAAGAATTTTGAATTGAGTGTAGCCTGATTCTTGATAGGTGCTCGGCAAGCTCTTGCGAAAATTCATAAATCGACATTCGTCATTCTGCATTCTCACGCTTCCTTTAACCAGCGCCAGATCTCCGGTATTGACGGGCGTTTGCCATACATCAAAGAACCAGCACGAAATATCTTGGCTGCGCCCTTGATTGAAAAGTAAATCCCAACAACTAGTAGCACGATGGAAATCATCACATCGATGACAGGCACCTGGGACGTGCTCAAACGCAGCAGCATCGTTACTGGGGCAGTCAATGGGAAATACGAAAGCCCTCTAGCCAGCCAGGAATCAGGCGCTTCGCTAATGGGAGCTAACATGAACATCGGAATCATACTCGTCAAAGTCCACAAGGCTGAAAGCTGGCCGCTCTCCTGGGGCGAGTTTCCCAAGATCCCCGTGCCTGCCATGAGTCCCGCAAAAAGGAGGTAGCCGAGAACATAATAAACGAGTGAGAATAACAGGCTTGTCAGACTTACTTTGAACAAGGCAAAAACCGTTACAGCCGGGACGAATAGCAGCCCTACGTACAAAACCACTTGCAGCAGCCCGGCTGCTCCAAGTCCCAGAATTTTCCCGAGTAACAATTGGGTTGGACGGACAGAGGACAAAATCACTTCAATCACGCGGTTTTGCTTCTCTTCAGCAATGCCTTGCAGCAGATAGCCTGATGAAAGGAAAATCGAAATCGTCAGGAGGAGAAACATGCTGAAGGGCCCAAAGAATTTTCCGGCCTTCTGCAAAGGATCTCCTGCACTCTGGACCTGGCCCTGTTTGGTTACTTTTTTTTGCAGAAGATTACCTGGGGAAAGAATCCGGTCGCGGGTTTGGCTGTCAACCTGGTCCTTGATCAGGCTAATGCGTATCAAGTCGAACAGCCGTCCTCGATCGGGAGGCGCCAGGTCGGAGAACATCCCTTTTTCAGGAGAATAGGCCACAATTCTACCTGTTGCAAGATAGTCCCTTTCGATCAGGAAGACAGACGAGAGCCGGCCAGCCTTCACCTCCTCAAGAGCCTGATCGAGGTCTTGATAAGGGATCATTGAAGAGGCTTTTCGGACAGACGGTTCCTTGAATAAGTCAGCATCCTTTTCCTTTTGTGTTTCCTTGGGAATCTTTTGGAGCAAAGTGAAATCCAGCAGGCCGGCTCTGTCAATGACTGCAATGGGTTCAGAAGCTCCAAATGCTTTTTCCATCGTTCCCCGTGTTAGAAAACTCAATGCAAAGATGCCTCCAAAAAGTACCGGCATCCCAAGCACCGTTAGGATGTAAGCCTTGCGAGTCACAGTGACCAGAAACTCACGTCGCGCTATGACCCAGATTTTTTTCAATGTTTCCCCTCCACCAATTTGATGAAAATGTCTTCCAGAGGGGTGATAGCTCTCTCGAAGGATTCGACTTCGGCTCCAGTCTCCAATAACCAAGCCAGCAGATCTCGTGGGGCAGCGCCATTCTTGAGGAAAATCTTCTTCCCGCGACCATCCGATGCAAACTTCACAACCCACGGACAGAGATTGTAGTCAGCCTCCGACCGAACCAATACAGCATGGTCGGAGTATTCCCGGCGAATCTGCTCCAGATCGCCGTAGAGTACTTGCTTCCCTTTGTGGATCATAAACACTCGACGGCAAAGGGATTCAACCAGACTCATTTGATGAGTGGACAGAACAATGGTTTTGCCGGTCGCTGACAGCTCGCGAATGACAGTGATCAGGGAACGTGCATTTACCGGGTCAAGCCCGGTAAATGGTTCATCCAAGATCAGGATCTGAGGCTCGGACACCACCGTGGCAATGAATTGAATTTTTTGTTGATTACCTTTAGAAAGCTCTTGAATCTTCCGATCCTTTACAGAAATCATCTCCATCTTTTCCAGCCAACCGAGAGCATTGACTCGCGCCTGGCGCTCCGAGAGACCTTTAAGGCGGGCAAAGTACTCCACAAGCGGCAACACTCTCTGGCGAGTATAGAGTCCTCGCTCTTCAGGCAAATACCCGATGTGGTTCTTATCCTCATCGCTCGGTCGACGCCCCATGATCTCGACGGATCCGGCATCGGGCCGGAAGATGTCCATAATGAGGCGCAAAAGCGTGGTCTTGCCTGCGCCATTGGGTCCAAGCAAGCCGAAGATCTCGCCCGGTTCGACGGCAAAGGAAACATCATCAACTGCAACGAGTGAGCTGAACGCTTTGCGGACAGAATGAATCGCAATTGCAGGGGGATCATGCATAGGCAGGCGAAACTATAGGGCTCAACTTGTGTAATTCTTGGTCTGCACAGAGATAAACATCGATTGCAAAACACGGCTGGTGGGAAAACTGTTAACGACAATAGTCAG
>JBGOVH010000578.1:0-2753 GCA_041478005.1 Terriglobia bacterium
GTGTCTTCGTTGTTAATAATGGAATCGTCGGTCTCATTCACATAGTCACGGGCCAGATAATTGACCGGCCCATTGGTCCAGTTGGAACGGGACTTAGCTGTCAGCATTTCCCGAACGAGCTGGTCATAGGGCAGATTCTCTTGCAACGCGCTGTACACATAGTCGTAAAAGATTTCCCGGCCTTTACTGAGGTGTCCGTCATTAATCCGAAAAAGATCACCGAACCAGTAGCTCCACCGGTCCAGAAAAGGCGTGGTGAGCTGGCCGCGAAGACCTGCCACCGGAGTGGCCACAAGAGAATCGATGAGCTTGTCACGTTTGTTGGGATCGGCATCCTTAACAAAGCTGCGGATTGCCTCCACCTCGGGCAGACGCCCGGTGAGATCCAGGGTCACCCGGCGGAAAAATTTGGTGTCGGCACTTAATCCTGCATGGGGGATATGATCCCGCTCCATCTGGCCGAAGATGTAATCATCGATGTAGTTCTTGCGTTGGACAGGGATTGCGGGACCGGCTGGCAAGCGCGAACTTACGGTCTGGGTTAGCTGGTCAAGAGCCTTCCTTTGCCCAGCGGAAGGCTCAGGGTGGTCCTTGCCGTAGGGCTTAGCCTGCTGCGCAATGAGTAAGCTCTCCAAAATTAAAAGCCAAAAAAGCAGATTCAAAAGCAGTTTTACATTGTGAAACATTTTTTCCACGCAGGCGGTTCCCGGTCAATTCCATTCCAAAGAAAAACGATGATCGAGCATGAAGTTAGTGAATCAACCCGGCATTTGTCAAGCAATTTTATTAACAGAGCGATACGTAGCGATACGTAACGTCAACTCGATGTTGTCAGTCTATATCAGAGCATTCCACTGTCAAGGCCAATCCGGGTCAGGAATGCTCCCTTGTTCACCCTATTGGACAGATAAATGCCTTGGCCTCCACCGGAGATCGCCGATGCCTATGCCATAGGGCTAGCAGGCTGTCCGAGAATGTAGCGCAGCCATCCTGGCTGCATGAGCGCTGATTGACTCCAAAGGAGATGCAGGCAGGGATGCCTGCGCTACATCGGGAAAACGCCATTACTCCGACAGACTCCTAGGTTCAGGAGGTGGGGATCTACTCTTTCTGGGGGAAGTCTGTGCTAGAATCCTGTCAGCCTATTGGACACGAGGACGATTAGGAAGTCACTTGGACGGTCAGAAAACTAAATCGGTTCCAGCTCTGGAAAGAGCTTTGACAATCCTGGAGATGCTAGCAAACTCAAGGACTGGATTAACTCTTGCCGAAATCACGCGCCACTTAGGATTAGCCAGAAGCTCAGTGCATTATCTGTTGTTGACTCTGGAGCGAAACGGCTATCTCCAACGAAACAGGCAAACAGGGCGATACATGTTCGGTCTGAAATTGTTCAGTTTGGCCAACATGGCCTTGAGTGGACTGAGCGTGCGTCAGCAAGCGGTTCCTTTTCTCAACGCCTTGAGAGAAAAAACCAGGTTGACCGTGAACATGGCCATCTTGGAACACAATGAAGTGGTCCTGATTGCAAAAATAGAACCACCGGGCATTTTCAGATTGGCTACTTGGGTCGGACAGCGTCTACCCCTGCACTGTACCGGCCTGGGAAAGTCACTGATCGCCTACTTGCCAGAAGTCGAACTGGATCGCTTGATCAAGCCAGGTCTACTTCGCCACAATGAAAATACCATCGTTTCTCCTAAGAAACTTAAGGAGCACTTGGTTCAAATCCGACAGCTAGGCTACGCCATCGATGACGAAGAAGCAAATATTGGACTGCGTGGCATCGGCGCTCCGATACTCGATCCCACAGGCCGACCCATTGCTTCCATCAGTGTCGCCGGAACCACGGCGGAGATTACAACAGAGAATTTATCGTTGCTGGCAGAAAAGGTAAAACAGGCGGCGGTCGCTATCTCTCAACAAATCGGATTCGATCCAAAAGCATTGGAGACGTAAGGATCACCCCTGATTATTCTCTAAGAAGAGTACGACATCGGATCCAGGGAAAAGACACATACTGCAGTGAAAGGGATTTTCATGTTTTCATTAAAGCTGCTGGAAACGCGCCGGGCAGCCTGGATTCAGATTTCTATCTAAAAGACACGGCGAGAGTGCAGGTGGTTAGCTCGGACTTGGCTAGACCTTCTCGGGGACAGCGAACGGCTTGCGGTAATCACGCGAAAGCATCGTATTTGCCTCTTGGTCGCCGACAAACTGCTCTTTTGAGGGATCGAACGTCAGGACGCGGCCCAATCGATACGCAATATTGCCCAGGTGCGCCAACGCGGAAGATTTATGAGCTGTTTCCACTGGACCGTTAAGAAGCGATTTGTCACGTCTGCGAACCGCCTGTATGAAGTTCCCGAAATGGTCGGGTATCTTTTCTCCTTTGGGACCGGGCTCTTTCTTTTGCCCCAGATAGGTTTCGTATTTCGAATATTGTTTGATGACCATATAGCCTTCTGATCCGTAAAAGATATTCCCCACCGAGGCTCCGTCTTCGGCATTCGTGCACCATGGGCGAACTTCGAATTCAATGATTTTCTTGTCCTTGATATAGAGGTAGGTGGACGAAAGTACTTCCGGAGTCTCTTTGCAGTCATCCCAAAGGAATTTCCCCCCCATGGAAGTCACTTTATCGGGCAGCCCCACGCCCAAGCCCCACAGGCACATATCGGTTTCATGGATCCCTTGATTGCCAACGTCACCATTCCCAAAATCCCAATGCCAATGCCAATTGTAGTGCACCA
>JBGOVH010000126.1:0-6859 GCA_041478005.1 Terriglobia bacterium
ATTACGGGTGATTTTCGGATTAAGGATGAGTGGTACTCTCTAAAGAATTTTGCCACGGATTTGCAGGTGATCCTGATCCAGAAAACTCAGGGGATGGAAGGCACAGACTATCAACGACCGGATTATCCCGCAACCTGGGCTCGTCATCATGGAAAAGGACGAGTCTTTTACACATCGATGGGACATCGCGAAGACGTTTGGACAAATTCCACTTTTCAAACCGTTCTCCTGGCAGGCATCGCCTATGCCGTGGGCAACACCAAGACAAAAATTTCTCCCAACTTGAAGAGTGTGGCCCCCAAGGCCGAGACTATCCCACCCAAACCGCCGAAACAATGATAGCAAGTCGCAACCGAGGAGATACTTTTAGTTTTCTGAAGATAACTCTGCCCAGAAAATCTGTAACCTTGGATGCAATGGTCCTCTATTCCAGAGCTATTCTCTCGCTCGTGCACCCTCTCATACTTCTCTTGATCTTCTTGATCTGTTCCGCAAAAATGGGTTCCAACGAAAGTGCAAACACAGTTAAGTATACCGACATCACTCAAGCCTCAGGCCTCCATTTCGTTCACCGAAACTCCAGCACTACCAGTAAATATCTAATTGAAGCTACAACTGGAGGAGTGGCTTTGATTGATTACGATAATGACGGCTGGCTGGATGTTTTCTTCGTCAATGGAGCGAAAGTCAAAGATCCCCAACCTGACGGAGAGGAACTGGATAAGACTGCCCCAGAATTCTGGAACCGCCTTTTTAGAAACAATCACGACGGAACGTTTACCGACGTTACGGAGAAGGCCGGCGTCAAAGGAAGAGGTTATGGCATGGGCGTGGCTGTCGCAGACTACGACAATGATGGTTTTCCGGATCTCTTTGTCACCACTTACGGTGGTTCCATTCTGTATCGAAATAATCATGATGGAACATTTGCGGACGTGACGGTTCAGTCCAAGATCAAAACCGAAGGATGGGCAACAAGCACGGGCTTCTTTGATTATGATCGCGATGGATACCTGGACCTGTTTGTGTGCCGTTACGTGACCTGGAATTTCGCCGGCAATATTTATTGCGGCCAGAAGAAACCAGGAGAACGTGCCTATTGCCATCCCGATAACTTCAAGCCGATTTCCAATTACCTTTTTAGAAACAACGGCGACGGCACGTTTACCGATGTCAGCCAATCGACTGGCATTAAAGCCAAAGAGGGCAAAGGGCTGGGAGTAGCATTTGCTGATTTCAATAACGACGGGTGGATTGACATCAACGTAGCCAACGATTCTTATCAGCAATTCTTGTTTAAGAACAATGGGAACGGCACTTTTACCGAAACGGCCGTCATCGCTGGAGTTGGCTATACCGAAGACGGTAAGACTTTTGCCGGGATGGGCACTGATTTTGCAGATATCGACGACGACGGCTTTCCGGATATTGTGACCACGGCACTTTCCAATGAAAGCTATGCTTACTTTCACAATAACGGCGACGAAAGTTTTACCTACGCTACCCTGGTTTCTAACCTGGGCGAGATTACCAGCCTCTTCGCCGGTTGGGGAGTGCATATCTTCGACTACGACAATGATGGCAGCAAGGATCTGTTTCTGGCCAACAGTCATGTCATGGATAACATTCAGCTCACCCAACCCCACTTGAGCTATATGCAAAAGCCGTTATTGCTCAAGAATACGGGAAAGAAATTTTCAAATGTCTCCGACGTTTCAGGAGATGTGTTCAGCCAGAAGTGGGCCAGTCGTGGGGCGGCTTTTGGTGACTTGGATAACGACGGCGATATTGATGTCGTGGTCACGAATCTGGATGGTCCAGCTTATGTGATTCGAAACGACGGAGGCAATCGAAACCAATGGATTGGACTTGAACTCACCGGGATTAAGAGCAACCGAGACGGCATCGGAGCGAAAGTCAAGTTGACCTCTGAAGGCGGAAAGGTTCGCTATCAAATGGTTTCTACTGCGGCCAGCTATTTATCCGCCAATGACCGGCGTGTCTTCTTCGGCCTGGGAGATGAGAAAAAAATAAAAGAGATTCTTATTCAGTGGCCCAGTGGGATTGAACAAGTGATCTCGAACCCAGCCCCAGGTCAAATCTTGAAGGTAACGGAGAAAAAGGAAGGCTGACCTCATGCTCGTCGTCCTCGGTTTTTTCAACTGGTGGGTACGAGGACGAGGACGATTTTCGCGGGAGTCCCTATGCCGCTGCGCGGCGCCACGAGAGATGAAAATGGACGATTCCCCCTTTGAAGGGGGTGTAGGAGGATGTCCCTGAGTCAGTTGGACCGCAGCTTTCGACAGGACACCCCCGCAGCCCAAGGGCTGCTGCCCCCCTCAAGGGGGGATTTTCAGAGGAGGCACGAATGACAATCCAGAAGGTCTGCGTTTATTGTGCTTCTAGCCGAAAATCACATCCCGAATACTTGGAGGCCGCCAATCGCCTGGGGAAAGTGCTCGCTCAACATCTAGTGACGGTTGTCTACGGGGGTGGGTCTGCAGGGTCAATGGGAGAACTGGCGAATGGCGCATTGTCCGAAGGCGGGAAGGTCATTGGGGTACTGCCTCACTTCATGAATGACCTTGATTGGGGACACAGGAGTCTCACAGAGCTTCGACTGGTCGCCGACCTTCATGCGCGCAAGCGCCTTATGATCGAACATGTCGATGCCATCATTGCCCTGCCCGGGGGCTCAGGAACGCTTGAGGAATTATTTGAGGCGATCACTTGGAAACGCCTCGGTCTTTATCTAAACCCAATTGTCATTGTTAACACCCGTGATTTCTTCGCTCCGTGTATTGCGCTTCTCGAAACCTGTATTCGAGAAAGGTTTATGGACGCTAGACATAGCTCTATGTGGGTAGTTGTCGATAAGCCTGAAGACGTTATTCAGGCAATCAAAAGTGCGCCTCAATGGCCCGCCAGCGCCTTAAACTTCGCGGCAGTCTAATCCATGTTCCCAGGAGAGGACCATTAGGGTTGGCATCGACTTGGCCACTAGCGGAGTCTAACTGGTGGCTTCAACACTGCCGGAGTAAGCGGGTCCCCCATACTTCTTTCAGACATGGTGTGCGGCAAATTTGTAGGTTAGGGGCATCATTAGAAGTCGCACAAGGTGAAACGCGCGCTCCCGCGCGCGTTTCAGCGTGCGCAGAGCGCCCGCTCCACCAGAACCAGCCCCGTTACCCACAAATTTGTCCCACACCTTTCAGACCTTCCACGTTGAGGAAAAACCACAAGTTGTTTATGATGGGCCGCTATGACTGATCCGGTCCTGCGTCTTTCGGGAATTCAGAAAAGCTTTGGAGGTGTGCCCGCTCTGCGGGGAGCTGGGCTGGAAGTGAACCCGGGTGAGGTGCATGGCCTGGTGGGTGAGAATGGCGCAGGCAAGAGCACCCTCATTAACATTGCCACCGGGCTGCTCCGTCCTGACGGAGGTGAGCTTGTCCTTGCGGGGAATGGGGTCACTCTTTCTGGTGTGAGGCATGCTGCTGAACTGGGTATAGCTGTAGTGCACCAGGAGGCGGACCTCTTTCCACAATTGAGCATTGCTGAAAACATGCTTCTGGCGCGAGGCTTGGTCCGCGGCCCAGGGGGCTTGATTCGATGGGCGGAAACTTACTCAGAGGCTGAACGCCTCGTGTCCGCTATCGGCGAGTCTTTCAATGTCCGTCAGACCGCAGCAGACCTATCCACCGCCCGGCGGATGATGTCCGGAATTGCCACAGCGGTGTCCGGCCAGGCTCGAATCCTTTTCCTCGACGAACCCACCGCCTCTCTCACTCTGAAGGAAATTGAAAATCTGTTTGAACAAATTCGACGGCTGCGCCAAGCAGGCGTTGCGATTGTTTACGTCAGTCACCGCCTCCAGGAGGTTTTGGAGATCTGCGATCGGGTAACTGTGATGAGGGATGGGGAAACGATTGAAACTTTTTCCACTGCCGGTCTCACCATGGATCGTATGGTTGCAGCCATGGTGGGACGGAACCTTTCTCAGCTGTACGAAAAAACTCCGGTTCAGATCGGTGCTGTTCGGTTGAAAGTGTCGGGAGCTAGCGACCCAAATGGCGCCTTCATGGATATTTCCATAGAAGTGCGCTCAGGCGAGATTGTTGGTCTTTATGGCTTCGTAGGGGCCGGCAGAAGCGAATTGGGGCAGGCATTGTTCGGACTTTGGGCCTTAGACTTTGGTGAAATTGCCCTGGATGGGCAGAAACTGAATCTACATTCGCCGCGGCAGGCAGTGGATGCAGGATTAGCCTATCTTCCTGAAGACAGACTGGTGCAGGGCATATTCAGGGGACATTCCCTGCGCACAAATGCCAGCGTGGCCGTTTTACGCCTGCTCTCCCGATACGGCTGGGTGCAAGCTCTTCCTGAACAGCGGCTGGCCAACGACGTCGTTCGCGATATGCGTGTGCGCGCGTCCTCAACTGAGCAGGCGATCGGAACCCTCAGCGGAGGAAACCAGCAAAAGGTAGTCTTCGGTCGATGGCAGGCCACTCAGCCCAAGGTTTTCATCCTCGACGAACCGACACGAGGGGTAGATGTCGGCGCCAAAGCCGAAATTCATAAACTGATCTGCGAACTAGCCAGTCGTGGAACTGCGATTCTAATGATCAGCTCCGAACTGCCGGAAATCATGGCCATGAGTGACCGGGTGGTGACCCTTTCTGAAGGACGTCACACAGGGACGTTCAGGCCGGACGCTGATTCCCAGGAAACTATCGCTGCCGCAGCCGTGCCACAGGCGACCGGGAACAACAGGATGTCCCCTTCAGCTCAACCCGCGAAAATGGGGCGTTTCTTTCAATTTCGTGAAGTGGGCTTGATGGCATTTGTCTTCATGCTTTCCATCGTGATGTCATTCCTGAAACCCAGCCAGTTTGCTACGGTTCAAAACTTTTACGATGTGCTGGCCAACGCCGCAATGCCAGCGATCATGGCTCAAGGAGCCATGTTGATCATTTGTGGAGGTGGCATCGATATCTCTGTCGGTTCAATGATGGGCTTGGTTGGGGCGCTGTCCGGCATGGCGGCCAACTCGGGTATTCCTCCTCTCTTGTGCCTGGCTCTCGCACTCTTCTCGGGGGGAGCGCTTGGAGCGTTGAATGGAGGAATTGCCTTGTTGGCTCGAATCCATCCCATTATTGTCACGCTTGCTGGGATCAGCATCTACCGCGGATTTCTGCAAGCATTAACGGGTGGCCGTGAAGTGGTACAACTCCCTCAACTCTACCGCGCCATCGCCGATGGGAACTTCTTGGATATTCCGAAGATCTGTTACTACGTGATCGTTATCACCCTGTTCACTCATGTTCTCCTGCGAATGACTCTTCCAGGCCGAAAGGTGCTGGCGTTGGGAAATTCAGAGAGCGCTGCGCGTTTGATCGGCCTGTCCAAAACACGGTTAATGCTATTTGTCTTCTCTTTTTCGGGAGTTCTAGTAGGGTTGACATCAGTGCTGCATGCTGCCTACTACGGTAAGGTCCAATCAAACACAGGCGAAGGGATGGAGCTAAAAGCGATCGCAGCAGCAGTGATTGGCGGGACCAACATCCAGGGTGGACGTGGCTCCGCTTTGGGTACTCTATTGGGTGCCTTCCTGGTGGCACTTCTGTACAACATTTTGATCCTGATGCAAGTGAGTTCTTACTGGCAGAACGTATTCGTAGGCGGACTGATTCTGCTGGCTATCGTGGTGGACGCAGTACTGACGAGATGGAGAGGCGCTGGGATCTAATATTGATGAAGATCATGCAAAAAATCCTCCGTTCTAGAGAAACCATTTTGCTACTCATCTTGCTCGTCCTGTTTGGGGGATTTGCCATTGGTATCGAGGGCTTCTTCGATTGGCTCAACATCCTGGAGCGGTCACGATATTGGGTCGTAACGGGCATGCTGGCAGTTCCGATGACCTTTATCATTGCCACGGCTGGGATTGATCTTTCTGTGGGATCGATTTTGGGAATGAGCGGGATCATCCTTGGCCTCCTGCACCGAGATCTAGGGTGGCCTGTCAGTCTGGCGGCAGGCATTGCAGTTCTTATCGGCGGCCTGGCAGGCGCTTTCAATGGTGGCGTGAGCAGCTATCTAAGAATCCCCCCACTGGTGGTGACCCTGGCAAGCATGGCATTGTTTAGTGGAGTGGCAATGGGGCTGAGTCAGGCCCGCCCCATCGGGAACCTACCAGCCTCGTTTCAATGGCTGGGGCAGGGTGATCTCTTGAAGTTAGGCCTGGGGGGAACCAAGGCTTTTTCTCTCCCTGTCCCGTTGCCGATATTGGCCCTCGTTGTCATCTCGGGTTGGCTGTTGATGCGGCGGTCATGGATCGGTCGTTTTACGGAGTGCATTGGCGAGAATGAAATTGCCGCTGAGTTTGCCGCCATCAGTGTCAGGCGTATGAAGCTTTTCTTGTACACGGCCTCCGGATTGATGGCAGGATTGGCTGCCGTGATCAATACGGCACTATATGCCACCGCCCGCCCGGATGCAGGCAAAGGCTTGGAACTGGAGGTGATAGCTTGTGTGGTGGTTGGCGGCACACGCATCAGCGGAGGACGCGCCACGGTGATCGGTTCGTTGCTGGGTCTTCTGCTGATCGGACTTCTGCGCTACGGGCTTGAAATGGCGGGTGTGCAGTCACAACACGGGATCATAGTGGTTGGACTCCTGTTGATCTTCACCGCTGTTTTGAATGAATGGCAGTCGGGGCGAGCCGAAGGCAAGTAGCTTGTCGGCTGTCATTGGTCCGCGGTCAGCTGTTTGTGTTTCAGGCAGCGGACAGCGGACGGCTGACAATCTAACAAGTGACTACTGACAACGAGGGAGAGTGTAATTATGAAAAAATGCCTTG
>JBGOVH010000598.1:0-2596 GCA_041478005.1 Terriglobia bacterium
ACAAGGAGCGCCGGCGCCGGTCCGCAGCATGTTGGGAACCACTCCCGGAAGTTCTGAGTGGAAATGTGATCCTTTGTCTTCCGTCCAGCTCCTGCCGCCAGGCCCCCAGTAACCAAAGTTTCCTCCTTCCATGACAAAGTTCACGCGGACCCAGGCATTCCCATCGTCATCATTATCGGTCTGCCAGACGTTCCCAAACGAATCCACTGCCAGCTCATAAGGATTGCGGAAATTGTGCCCCAAAACGGTAAGATTGGTCCCATCAGGATTCATACGGAGAGCCGTCCCCGCATAGAAAGGGCCCTCTCTGGAACTGACAATATGTTTTCCACTTTTGTCGATGACGTCCAATCCCTGGTCTCCATTGTTGAAGTAGAGGCGTCCGTCCGGACCGAAGACTACCGCATGTAGGCCATGATCGTGATCCACACCTCTCCAACCGGTTAGCAGGATTTCTTTTTTAAGAATATTATCCTGCTCATCTTTGGTGTAGACGATGAGATCGGGCGACTGAGAGACAATTACTTTGTTACCCAGAACAGCAATACCGAGAGGGGTGCGAAGGCTGAGATCCTGAACAAAAACCTTGATTTTGTCAGCCCTGCCGTCGCCATCAGTATCTTCCAGAATCGTAATGCGGTCTCCAACCGAACGGTAATCTTTCCCCTTTCGGCCCCCAAGTGTCAGCCGATAATTGACCCCTTCCAGTACACAAATCCTTCCACGAGAGTCAATGTCGATGTTGGTCGGATTGATCACATCCGGCTCTGCCGCCCACAGCCTCACTTCAAGCCCTTCGGCTGCTCTTAGCCCCTGCACGGTCTGCTTGGGAGTCATTTGCGGCCACACTCTGCGGCTAAATGTCAGCGTTCCTACAAGCAACGCGAGACTGAAACTTGCCGAGATAATGATTCTGAAACGTTGGTGTTTCTTAATTTGCATAGCTGGATTGATCCTTCAGGGTCCCCCGGCCTGGGAATTGCTTTGACACAAAAGTGTGATGATAAAGAAGGAGATTCAATTTGTCGAGGATTCTTGGAGACTTTGATGCCCTGGGTTGGAAACATAACAAAGACAGTAAGTACTATTGTTCACAAATACGATAACGTATTTCCAGATGGGACGTCAGTCCCAGAGCGGAACCCGTGGTTAGTGCGAAAAGTGATTCCAACCGGTTGAACACTGCCGGGGACGGGGAGTTCAACCCCATTGTCAAGGGGGTTTCAACCCAGTCAGAAGAGATTCAGATGATTTGGAAGGAAGGAAGAGGCTCGATGAGAATGAGGTGAAGCAGACTTCTTGACGTTGCTGAGAGACTGACAGAAAAGTATGGATGAACCTCTAAATGGATTTCCCGCCCGAGAAACTCAATTTAGAGGCTCACCCCGGCAAGTGGCGACCAGATATAGGCGTTCGTCGCTTCCCTATTTCTTGTACCAGTTGGCGTTGATTTCCGTATAGCTGCTCCATTTTTCAGGCAGATCATCCAGGGCAAAGATGGCTGAGACAGGGCAGGCTGGAACACAGGCTCCACAATCAATACATTCATCGGGCTCAATGTAAAGCTGCTCAGCAGCCGCAAAAGGCTCTTCATCTTTTTTGGGATGGATACAATCCACCGGACAGACATCCACGCAAGCCGTGTCTTTGGTACCAATGCAAGGTTCAGCAATCACGTAAACCATAGAAGAAGCCTCCTCAAGGGATGGGTGATTTATTAGCCTTAAAGCAATTCGTTGCCCTGCCAGAAGAATAAAGTCTGCCAGAGAGAACTCATTTGCAACTTCATTTTAACAGCTGAAAATCGGGAGTAAAGACTTTATTGGAAGCGGAGCGAATCCAATTCCAGAAGCTCATTGCCGCGTTCGAAGGCGCGATATTAGCATGACTCCATAGCGCAATCAACTGCGGTCAACATTTCTAACATTTCTAACATTTCTAACATTTCTTGCGGGATGCCGAGCTTCGATGACACTCTTCATTCCCCCCCGGATGTTAAACTCTCCCCGTACGGTTGCCCAGACTGGGTGACAGGCAGCCACAATATCCCTCAAGATCCGGTTGATGGCGTTTTCGTAAAAAATACCCAGATTACGATATCCCAGGATGTAATACTTGAGGGCTTTAAGTTCAATGCAGACCTTGTCGGGCAGATATTGGATAGTCACGATACCAAAATCCGGCAGCTTGGTCTTCGGGCAAATCGAAGTGAACTCCGGAATCTGGATGGTAATCTCATACCCGCCAAATTGATTCGGCCAGACCTCAATAGGGGGAAGGTCTGCATCGATCCCCTGCCTGGCGTGGTCTTCGGTATACTCAGTCATGATGCCAATCACCTCCTGTGAAAATAAAAAGCAAATCCAAAGAAGGACCCTCTGTAGAAGCCTTCTCATCTCAAGGCTTCATTCCGTCAAGGGGACAAAAGCGCTCCTCCCCCCTTACCAAGGGGGAAATACAAGGGGGTCGATGAGGCGCCATTTTCATCCGTCGTGGCGCCGCATCAGGCGGCATGGATGGCTCCTGTGGAAATAAGGACTACATCCAGCCAACAGAAAGGCAGCTATTCTATTGAAGAAATGCCTAATTTGTAAGC
>JBGOVH010000187.1:0-5620 GCA_041478005.1 Terriglobia bacterium
GAAGCTCAGCCTGCAGCAACTGGCTGATGAATCGGGACTGACCCTCTCGGTTTGTCATCTTCCCCCAGGCACCAGCAAGTGGAACAAGATTGAACATCGCATGTTCTGCCACATCACCGCCAATTGGCGGGCCCAGCCCCTGGTCAGCCACGAAGTGGTGGTCAACCTGATTGGCGCGACCCAGACCTCAAAAGGTCTTCACATTCAGGCAGAACTCGACACCGGCCGCTACCCAAAGGGCCGGAAGATCACAGATCAGCAAATGGCACAACTTCAGATTCAACCGGCCGACTTTCATGGAGAGTGGAACTATACGATTTCACCCAGAAAGCCCTCCCCATGAAGAAATATTTCACCGTAGGTTATTTCTCAACGCACACTAGATGGCATAATCCGTGGATTCTGGCAGCGGTGGAACTTTTGTGGGCGCCAAGAGCATTCCTGCACCCACTGTAGCGTGTGTGGATTCATCGATAACGATGAATCCGCCCAACCGCCGGTTGCGATAATACTCATCATAGATTAGTGACGTTGCGGTTCTCAAAGACACCTTACCGATTTCATTGAGTTCCAAAGACGAGGCTTTTTCCTCTTCCATTGTGTCAATATTGACTCTAGAGTGGAGCTCGGCAACGACTCCTTTGGTAATATTCGTGGTATGTTTGATGATGTATTTTTTTCCAACTTGCATGGGCGTATTGTGCATCCAGCAAATCATGGCCTCTGCTTCTTTGCTGATGTACGGCAAATTCTCAACCGGGACAATCATGTCACCGCGACAAACGTCAACTTCATCTTCGAGCAAAAGAGAAACTGACATGGACGCGTGGGCCACTTTGAGAGATTGGTCCAGGAGCACTATATCTTTAACCTTAGTGTACCTTCCTGAAGGCAGGACAATAACTCTATCTCCTACCTTAAAAACACCACTGGCAATTTGTCCTGCGTATGCGCGATAATGGGAGTATTCATCAAACTGTGGTCGAATAATCCATTGAACTGGGAAACGGGCGTCCTGCAAGTTCCAGTCGCTGGCAATGTGAACTGCCTCAAGGAAGGATAACAAAGGCTCTCCTTGATACCAGGACATGTTATGGGACCGTTCGACAACATTGTCTCCATAAAGAGAACTAAGCGGAATAAAGTTAATGTGTTTAATCAGCAACCGGGTTGAAAAGGCCGTGAATTCGTGCCGTATTTTCTCAAATACGTCTTTGGAAAAATCCACCAGATCCATCTTGTTCACACAAATAACCAGGTGGGGGATTCCAAGCAAAGAAGCGATACAGCTGTGCCTGCGAGTCTGTTCAATCACTCCTTTGCGTGCATCCACCAGGATTAAAGCCAAACTAGCAGTCGAAGCACCCGTAACCATGTTTCGGGTGTACTGGATGTGACCAGGGGTATCGGCTACTATGAAACGACGCTTTGGAGTTGCAAAGTAACGGTAGGCTACATCAATCGTGATTCCCTGCTCTCGCTCGGCACGCAAACCATCCGTTAGATTTGCCAGATTAACTTCAGACTCGCCACGCAAGAGACTGGCTCGTTCTAGTGCTTCCATTTGATCCTCAAAGATAGATTTCGAGTCGTGGAGCAACCGCCCGATCAAGGTGCTCTTCCCGTCGTCCACACTGCCGCAAGTGGAAAAGCGAAGTAACTCCACAGCATCTTCAACTTTTTCGGTTGCTGGGATCACTAGAAGTATCCCTCTCGCTTTCGATCTTCCATTGAAGTCTCAGACCGGCGATCATCTGCTCTGGCGCCTCGCTCGGTGACCCGAATTACTGCAATTTCTTCGATGATTTCGCGAACTGTTGCAGACTTCGATTCTATAGCAGCGGTGCAAACAATGTCTCCAACCGTTCGAAATCGAATGGTTTTCCGGACAAGGGCTTCCCCTGTCCTAACGGGAAGCAGCTCAGAAGAACTCATCCACATCCCATCACGCAAGAAAACCTCTCGTTCATGGGCAAAATAGATGCTTGGGGTTTCTAGATTCTCTCTCTCTATATACTGCCATACGTCCAATTCGGTCCAGTTAGACAGCGGGAAAACTCGGATGTGCTGGCCTGGCGCAATTTTTGTGTTGTAAAGGTTCCAAAGCTCAGGTCGCTGGTTTCTCGGATCCCACTGCCCAAATTCATCTCGAAAAGAGAAGACTCTTTCCTTTGCTCTTGCCTTTTCTTCGTCTCGGCGGGCTCCTCCAAAGGCGGCATCAAACTTGAATTCCTCGATCGCACTCAGGAGTGTTGGAATTTGCAGCCAGTTGCGACTCTTATCGCTGCCTGTCGGTTCACTCGCAATGCCTGCTTTGATGGCATCTTCCACAGTGCGTACAAGCAGCCTTTCCCCTAGCTCCTCAATTCGCTCATTTCTGAATTGGATTACTTCGGGGAAGTTGTGCCCAGTGTCAATATGAAGCAAAGGAAAAGGGAATCGAGCGGGGCGAAAAGCCTTTTCTGCTAAGCGAAGCATGCATATCGAATCTTTCCCTCCGGAGAACAACATGACGGGACGTTGAAACTCGGCGGCTACCTCCCGCATGATATGAACGGCTTCTGCCTCTAAGACATCCAGATTAGATAATAGGTAATTCTCCATTCCCTCCCCAGGTCGGACTCCAAATGAGAATTGTCTCTTCTAACTCGATCCACAGATTCACGACCGGATCAGCTTCCCGTCTTTCAGGTGCAACCCACATTCCTTGTGTTCAGGATTCTCCCACCACCAGCGTCCTGCACGAATATCTTCGCCTGGGGACACGGCCCTTGTACAACAGGAGCAGCCTATACTCAAGAATCCTCTGTCATGAAGAGGGTTATACGGAACATTCCATTCTCTGATGAAGTCCCAGACTTCCTTCTCTGACCAATTCCATAACGGATTGATTTTGTAGAGATTGTTTTGGTCATCCCATTCCACGACGCGGAGTGACTGGCGTGTTAATGCTTGGTCACGTCTGAGGCCACAGATCCAAGCATTCATTCCAGCAAGAGCTCTGCCTAACGGATGAATCTTACGAACCGAGCAGCACAGCTTTCTGAAATCCATGCTCCTGTAGAAAAGGTTTACGCCATGCATGCTGACCATTGACTCTACTTCCGCAGAACTTGGGGCAAAGATTTGAATCTTGATATTGTATCGCCCTTCCGTCGTCTCAATGAGCTCATATGTTTCCGGAAATAGGCGCCCCGTGTCCAAAGTAAAGATCCGCAGTCCGGGAGAAACCTGAGAAATAAAGTGAGAGATTACTTGGTCTTCCGCACCCAATGAGGATGCGAATGCTACTTGCTGATCAAATTGTGTAGCTGCCCATTGAATGATCTCAGGACAACTTCTCTTAGCCAAATCTCGTTCCCAGTTTTCAACATCCAGAAGGCGACTTCCCCTTGTTTGATCATTGTTTTTTGTTGTCTCGATCTCCATAGTTACGATCCCCAAGTTCATCGAGAAAAAGGATTTCGCGCAAATCTATCATGTTAGTCATCATAAAAACATGACTAAATAAATAAGCTTACTCAATATATTGGTATAAGGCTCATTAGTCAAGTTAGGAATTGCTCTTTTTTGTTGACGGAATATGTGCCGATGGTATATTGAGTATTTTGATTATATTAGTCATGTTTTCTCACAACCATGAAGATTTCAACAAAGGGAGAATATGGCCTTCTGGCCATAATTGATCTAGCGTTGCATTCTGGTCACGGACCCGTGCAAAGCTTTCAAATTGCTGAACGCCAGAACATCCCAAAGCAATACTTGGATCAACTCCTGCTGTCCTTAAGAAGGGCTGGGTTGGTCGAAAGCGCGAGAGGGCGACAGGGAGGATATTTCTTGGGGCGACCGGCCAACGAGATTTCTCTCTTGGACGTTGTGGCCGTTTTAGAAGGTCCGCTCGAAAATGTCAATTTTCTTAAAAGGCCATCTCAGGAAAGGAATCCAACACGTGACCGGTTGAGGGATGTCTGGAGCGAATTGTTTTCTCACACAGCTGAAACCTTGCAGGCCCTCACGGTCGAAGAGTTTTGTGAACATCATAGAAGAATTCAAAATCAAATCATGTACTACATCTAAAGCACGAGATAAAGGAGAGTCTCATGGCGAACATCGCCAATAATGTTTTGGAATTGATGGGGCGGACTCCGTTGGTAAGGTTAAACAAAGTCACTGAGGGAGCAGTGGCCGTGGTCCTTGCCAAGTTGGAATCTCATAATCCTGCTGGGAGTGTTAAAGACCGGATTGGTATTAGTATGATTAACGAAGCGGAAAAAAACGGAATCATCAATAAAGATTCGGTAATCATTGAGCCTACGAGTGGGAACACTGGTATCGCCTTGGCCTTTGTTTGCGCTGTGAAGTGCTATAGATTAATTTTAACAATGCCTGACACAATGAGCTTGGAAAGAAGAACATTGCTCAAAGCATTTGGTGCCGAACTGATATTGACACCTGGAGCCGAAGGCATGAAAGGTGCAATCCGCGTCGCAGAAGAACTTGCAGAAAAGACCCCTAATTCATGGATTCCTCAGCAATTCAAGAATCCGGCCAACCCTAAGATCCATCGCGAAACAACGGCCGAAGAAATTTGGAGAGATACAGACGGTAAAGTAGACATTTTTGTCGCGGGGGTGGGGACTGGCGGGACGATCACTGGAGTAGGAGAAATCATTAAGTCTCGTAAACCTGGTTTTAGAGTCGTGGCCGTTGAACCCGTGGATTCGGCGGTGTTATCATGCGGGAAGCCAGGTCCCCATAAGATCCAGGGAATAGGAGCTGGCTTCATTCCTGAAATCCTGAATATGAGCGTTATCGATGAGATAATTCAGGTGACTAACGAACAGGCGGTAACAACAGCCCGCCGTTTGATCAGAGAGGAAGGTCTGCTTGTTGGAATCTCTTCAGGTGCCGCAGTATTTGCTGCATTGCAAGTTGCGAAAAGACCAGAAAATGAAGGGAAGCAGATCGTAACAGTACTGCCGAGCACAGGAGAGAGGTATTTAAGTACCATTCTCTTTGCTGACTTAAACGCGCCCCCGGCGCTGTCATTATGACGGTCCTCAATTCAGTCTGGATGCCCGAAGAGATCTCGTAATTCAAAGCAAAGACTGACTAGCATCCAGACTCCAAGAGTCAACACTATCCAAAAGTTTAATGGGTTGACGGTGTCCGGCAGGTTCAAGAGATAAACTGCCATAATACCTAGAACTACCAGTGCCAAAAAGAAATAAACCAATAAAAATAGACCACTTATTATATTTCCCCCTACCTTCAAACTTTTCTTTATTCTTTGGCACCGTCTTCCTTTTGTGAAGCGCCCAGTCATAATGCCAATCAGGAAACCTGGGACGGAAATCATGCAAAGGGTCCCGAATTCAATATTCATATTTTTCTCTCTCCCGAGCTTGAAAAAAAGTTACTGGAGCGATCGAGAATCCTCCTTCCATAAATAGGCGCTTATTAGCCAATGGTTGCTATGCTTTGAGAGTAACCAAATGCCTTCTCCAGCCATCCCTTTCACTCCCTCCTTCTCGTAGACTTCGGAAGTCTTTGAATATGTTGCCTTAACTAACGCAGAATACCCTAGAACGTCAGTACTTATTATCTTAATTGTCAAGAC
>JBGOVH010000038.1:0-11045 GCA_041478005.1 Terriglobia bacterium
AACTCTCGCATACGAATGTCGTCCATCAAGATGCCATTGTCGTTTGTCACATAAACAACGTTGAGGGTCTCACTATCCTGCCCGTGTTCACGGATATAGTCGAGAACCTGCTGAACTGACCACTCCTGCCTGACAGCAATGTAATCAGGGGTCATCAATCGGCCGATGCTGTCTTCCGTGTACTCCAACAGCGAGACCGCGACTCCTCGCTCATCCGGGGTCATCAACTCCAACATTTTCTCGGAGGCCGTAGCTGTCAATTCTTCTAGCAACATCGTGCGGTCGTCGGGCGACATTTCGTTTAGAATCCCGGCGGCCTCTTCCTCTGCCATCACCTTTAAGAGGCGTTCTTGAGCCTTTGGAAGTAAATATTGAAAGGAAGCGACGGCCAGCTTACGTGGGAGGTTCTGCAAAACAATCGCTTGATCGGAACTCGGCAGATCGACCAAAAGGTCAGCGAGGTCAACGGCCGTCCAGTCTTTCAGAATAACCTTGAGCATGGACTGATCGCGACTGCGAATGACTTGTTTCACATTAGGCCATAATCGATGAATTGCCATAGTGTCCCTCTAAGTTGTTCCAGCGGGGCTCATCGCGAAAAATAGGAGAAGGTTCTACAAATGTGGAATCGTCGAAAAAAGAATTGACAGGAGTGGCTCATAGCTTATCGATCTCCTCTCCTACTGCTTCCATAAGCGGTTTCAACGATTTTGGACCGAAATCAAATCTAATGTTGGCGCGTGCGAAAAGTTCGGGCAACGGGCGGCTGCCTCCCAGTTGCAGCGCTGCCCAATAGTCAGCCACTACCGATCGAAAATCCTTCTTGGAATTCAACCACACCTGCAATGCGCCCAGTTGGGCTATGGCATATTCGATATAGTAGAAGGGTAATTCGAAAATATGCAGCTGCCTGTGCCAGCTACTGGCTTGAGCCTGCTCAAAACCACTCCAGTCTTCTATGCCTCCAAATCGGCGATGTAAATCCAGCCATTCTGTTCGTCTCTCATCCACCGTGTGTTCCGGATGCGTATAAATCCAATGTTGAAAAGCATCCACACGGGCAATCCATGGAAGTATGTCTATAACGCCCTCCAGGTGTTTCTTACGAGAACGATTAGCGTCTTCGGGGTTGGGATAAAAAGTACCGAGGTGTTCGCCTCCAAGCAGTTCCATGCTCATCGATGCCACTTCACAAAACTCGATTGGCGCATGGCGGTAATGTCCCAATGGCTCTTCCTGCGTAGCAAAGACATGAAAAGCATGCCCTGACTCGTGCAGCAAGGTCCTGACGTCTCCATCCAGACCGACGGCATTCATGAAAATGAACGGCAAACGCGCCTCCGTCAACGATGATTGGTATCCCCCTGGCGCTTTCCCTTTCCTACTTTCCAAGTTCAGTAGCTCCAAGTCCTGCATGGTTTTGATGAAGTTTCCAAAGCGCAGATCGACTCGGCTGGTTATCTCCAGGCAGCCCTCCACCAGTTCTTTTGGCTCTTTGAACGGCTTCAAGGGCGGGCGATTTTGTGGATCGACGCTCAAGTCCCAGGGACGTAATTTGTCGACACCCAGTTCGCACCTTCTACGCACCTCTACACTCCGGACCAGTGGGACCACAGTTGCTTCCACGCCTTCGTGAAAACGGAGACAGTCTTCGGGAGAATAATCGAACCGCTCTAGCCGCTTGAAGGCATAATCTCTGTAAGAGGAGAATCCGGCATTCAAAGAAATTTTTCCTCTTATCACCAGCAGGTCATCAAATATTCTCTCAAAGTTCCCGCACTCGGCAAGACGTCTCTCTACGACAGTCTTCCAAGCAGCTTCACGTAACAACCTGTCGGGATATTCCAGGTAACGCCCCATTTGCTGCAGAGTCTGTTCTCTCCCTTCAAATTGCACGGTCATCGAGCCCACTAACTTCTGATAGCTCTGTGACAGCTTTGACTCTTCGGTCTCCAGGGGAAGGTTTTCTTCCCGGAAAAGGTCAACCTCATTCTGAAAGCTGCGAGCTATGATGAAATACCTTTCACTCCTCAGCAAAGATCTGGCCGGGGCCGCCAGAAACTGTCGCTTTAATCGATCATCAGCAGCCTTCACCCGTTCGGAAATTTCTTCCAAAAAATGAAAGTAATCTCTCTCCAATTCCTTATCCTCAGTATCACAGGTCATGCGAATGTATCGCAACGCGCCCTCTTCGCCGATCACGTCCATCAGTTCGCTGCGATGTCGCAACCATGATTCCAGCTGCTCTTGGGTGGTCAAAGGACCTTTGCCGAACTCTTGAAAAAGTGGCTCGATGTTTTCCCAGGATGAGAAATCCAACCTGGCGGGAACATATGAGCGTGCGTATGCATGAGGAATGCGGGTGAGCATTTTCATGATTTTCTCCTGAAAAGCAGGTATGCCAAGAAATTCGGGGTCAGTATAAGGGGATTGAATTCCAACCGGCTATTTTGTTTTTGGAAAGAAAAGGTAGATGGGTGGCCAACCCTCTACGATTTGCCATCCATATCTTAGCCGAAGGTGCGGAATAATGGTTGCAGTTATTCTTTCAAGGGATCAATAAAACGAAAGCCATAATTCGAATGGTTATTATCTGATTCTGTCCTGCTCCAAGCAATATGAATGAGGGAAATAAAGCCGGAGGCATCCGCAAGTTTAAGCGTGGAACCAACCCTTATGGATTTGGGTGAACTGAAACTACCACCACATTCGCTGAGATCGTGAGTGATAATAGACTCCTCAAAGAATCGTCCTTGATCATCAATGCCACCCAATTTGAATCGCAAATCAACTCTCCGACGTTCACATTGCCGGGATGGAGATTTTTCCATCAGAGTTTCAGACGATTTAGAGTTCATCGGGTTAATGAGCCTCTCACTCAATTCAAGATGCAATCCAAATCCGCATGAGATTGCAGCCTATTCCTTAACCGTGGCTCAGCTAAGCTTCAACTACGGGTTTCAACTAGGAATCTGGATTTTGGAAATACCAACTGACATGAAAGGTCTCAACAAATTGAGTCGAGAGTCTTCTTGCCTGCACCTCCATGACCATTCAGAAGACACAGTCAAATTGAGCTTACGTGATTGATAATAAATACAATTAAGGGAGATCTGTCAGGATTAGAAAACGCAGGTTTTCTTTCAACTGACTGTGTTTGAGCACAAAAATGGCAAAACTGGAGAAAGATTTTCCCACTTGCGTCCTCCAAACAAGCCTGCCAGAATTTCGCCTGTGGCCTTTCAGCTGTGCGGGAAGGCAGTCATGTTCAGAGCTGCGCGTCATCATTGGCTGTTTTCATTGTAATCTGTCGTCTTGTTTTTTAGTCCGAGGCTAGAATCTATGAGTAAGACCATTAATCTCGATGAACCCTGGAGGACCTATCTCGGTTCGTTGGGGGCCAACGCTGGATTTGTCGAAGGTTTGATTTACCAGTACCTCGAAAATCCCGCACAAGTGGACGAGCGTTGGCGTCGCACTTTTGACGCAGTGGCATCCAATAGGGACTCAAAAGGAGAAAAAAGCCTGCCTCTAGTTCCATCAAAAACACTACCCTCTGGAACGCTGTTCGCTCCAGGAGCTCAGCCACCACTAGTTCTACCGCAGTCACACCCCAAGGCCCAATCAGGGTTACAGCATGGGCTTCGAGAGGTCTCCTTAGATTCAGAAAAGATTGTTCCACTGCATGGTTCCGCCTCAAAGATTGCCCTGAACATGCAGGCCAGCTTATCAATTCCGACCGCTACTTCTCAAAGGCAGATTCCGGTGAAGGTCATTGACGAGAACCGCCGTCTCCTCAATCAGCATCTGGATTTGACCAGCGGCGGCAGGATCTCCTATACGCAATTGATCGGCTGGGCCATTGTCAAGTCCCTGAAGCACTTTCCCAATCTCAACAATGCTTACGCAGAAATAGACGGGCACCCTGGCCGCTTCGAGCGTCCAGCAGTTAATTTGGGCATAGCCGTAGACGTGGAGCGTAAGGATGGAAGCCGCCTCTTGATAGTCCCTAATATCAAGAATGCAGCAACGATGAACTTCCAACAGTTTCATGCCAGCTTGAGTGAGCTTTTTGGACGTGTTCGACACGGCAAATCCGAGACATCAGATTTTCGAGAGACGACCATCACTTTGACCAATCCAGGTACCCTAGGGACTGTAGCTTCTATGCCCAGACTAATGCAGGGTCAAGGAGCAATTATTGCCACGGGAGCCATGGACTATCCGGCGGAATACCGTGGTATGGCTGCTGACACACTAACCGTGCTTGGAATCAGCAAGACCATGACGATTTCGTGCACTTACGACCACCGAATTATACAAGGCGCAGAATCTGGAATGTTCCTGGCTAAGATTGAGAGATTATTGTTGGGTGAAGATGAATTTTACGACCAGATCTTTGCAGACTTGAGAATCCCCTATCACCCCATGCGATGGTCGCCCGATCGAAATCCTGCATTTCTGGGAATGTCTTCGCAAAGGGAAGAAACTGAAAAACAGGCTCGGGTTCTCCAGCTGATCAACGCTTACCGTGTTCGTGGTCATTTGATTGCCGACCTAAATCCGCTGGGCAGTGAACCGGCTTACCATTACGAACTCGACCCAATCAATTATGGACTCACCATCTGGGATCTTGATCGGACCTTTATCACAGGCGGGTTGAGCGCAGCACTGGGAGACGCTCCACATCCAACCGCAACTTTGCGTGAGATCTTGGAGTCGCTGCGAGAGACCTATTGCGCCAAGATCGGGGTCGAGTACATGTACATCCAACACCCTGAACAAAAGAGCTGGCTGCAAATGCGTTTGGAACCGACCCGTAACAATTGGCCCATAGAACTGCCTGTCAAGAAACGAATCCTCAGGATGCTCACAGCCGCTGAAGGTTTCGAACACTTCCTTCACACCAAATTTGTGGGTCACAAGCGGTTCTCTGGTGAAGGAGCCGAGACCATGATCCCGATTCTGTACGAATTGCTCGAGATTGCTGGTGAGCAGGGGGTGCGCGAAATCGTTATTGGAATGGCCCATCGGGGACGCCTCAATGTACTTGCCAATATCATTGGAAAGCCCTATACGCAAATTCTGTCAGAATTCGAAGGAAACGTAGACCCAAGGTCGGCTTTGGGTTCAGGTGATGTCAAGTATCACTTGGGAGCGAGCGGAAGGCACCAAACAGAGTCGGGCAAAGAGATCATCGTTTCAGTATGTCCTAACCCCAGCCATTTGGAGGCAGTCAATCCAGTTGTGGAAGGCATTGTGAGAGCCAAACAAAACCGGCGTAAGCCTGACGGAAAGAAGCAGTTTATCCCTCTGTTGATCCATGGTGATGCTGCATTTGCAGGCCAAGGGGTTATTGCTGAAACTCTGAACCTCTCCCAACTGGAAGGCTACCGGACACAGGGAACCCTCCACTTAATCATCAATAACCAGATTGGATTTACTACTTCCCCGGATGACGCTCGTTCCACACCCTATAGTACTGATGTCGCAAAAATGGTTCAGGCACCGATATTCCACGTCAACGGAGACGATCCGGAAGCCGCCATCCGGGCGCTTCAAGTAGCTTTTGATTATAGGCAACGCTTTAAGAAAGACGTTGTAATCGATTTGTTCTGTTACCGGCGGTACGGACACAACGAAGCGGATGATCCGAGCTTTACCCAGCCTTTGCTCTACCAGAAGATTCGCAAGCATCCATCGGTTCGCGAAATCTATTCTCAAAGACTCGTCCGTGAAGGTTCAATGACACAGCAAGGGGTCGAGCAGGTAAGGCAGGAACATCTCGCAAAGCTAGAGAAGGCCTTTGAAGAGTTGAAGAAAAAAGTGGATGTTTTCGTTCCCGAGGAGATGAGCGCCGTCACACAGGAAGAAATTGAAGCCCCTCACACGTTGATCCCCACGGGAGTCAGTAAAGATTTGCTGGCCCAGATTACCATGGCCATGACCACGTTCCCCAAGGACTTTCACATTCATCGCAAGCTGGCCGGTTTTTTTGAGAAGCGCAGAGAATCCGTCGATAAGAGCGGTGACGTTGAATGGGCATTCGCCGAAGCTCTGGCATTCGGTACGCTTGTAGTCGAGGGAACTCCCGTTCGACTGAGTGGGCAAGATAGCGGACGAGGAACTTTCAGTCAAAGGCATCTGGTTCTGTTTGATGAGACAAATGGTCAAGAATATCTTCCTCTGCAACACCTGACCCCGGGTCAGGCCCCCTTCAAAGTTTACGATAGCCTCCTTTCGGAAGGTGCCGTACTTGGTTTCGAATTCGGCTATAGTGTTGCAGACCCACTCACTCTGGTTCTCTGGGAAGCTCAGTTCGGAGACTTTGCCAACGGTGCCCAAGTAATCATTGACCAATTCATTACCGGAGCTGAGGCGAAGTGGCAGCAGCCTGTGGGGCTGGTTCTATTGTTACCGCATGGATACGAGGGCCAGGGGCCTGAACATTCCAGCGCACGAATTGAGCGATTTCTTCAACTTTGTGCCGAGAATAATACTCAGGTCTGCAATTGCACTACTTCCGCTCAGTATTTCCATCTATTACGCCGGCAAATGCGAGGCGGCAAGGATGGGAGAGGGGTGAGGAAGCCCCTGGTTGTCTTTAGTCCCAAAAGCCTTTTGAGGCATCCGAAAGTGATCTCAAGCCTGGATGAACTGGCAAATGGTCACTTCCAGGAACTGGTCAACCCAACCGAACACTTAAACAAAGAGAAAGTCACGCGATTGCTTATAGCCAGCGGCAAAGTCTGTTATGACTTGCTCGAGGCATGCCAGGAGAGACAAATTGAAGAGATTGCTCTTTTGAAGCTCGAGCAGATATATCCTTTTCCCAGGGGTCTGCTCCGCAAAGAACTCAAGAAATACCCAAACGCCAGCGATGTAATCTGGGTACAGGAAGAGCCCCAGAATATGGGGGCTTGGTTCTTCGTCAAAGATCGAATTGGTGCTGAATTAAAAAGCGGCCAGACGCTTCGCTATGTGGGTCGCGCAGAAAGCGCCGGCACCGCTACCGGTGCACTCAAGGTTCATCTAAAGGAACAAGCCGCTTTGGTCAAGACAGCCATTGGCGGGATCGCAGCGAAGAAGACGTAACCTCGGTGGCATCCTTTGGTTATGGGAGGGAAATAGAGCGATCAGAAATGACATTGGCCCTTAGCCCACCCGATTGTCATGACCTCAGAACTGGACCTCATTTTGTCTCCCTGACTTTAACGAGAATCTGGCTGACCCGCATCTTTTCTACTTTCTGAACTACAAACTGCAAATTCTCAAACGCCCATTCTTCTCCCTCAGCGGGGATATCTCCCAATTGATTGACAATATAACCTCCAAGTGTAGTGGCATCATGTTGATCAGCAAAACGAACGCCGAAGGCATCCTCGGCATCGTGCAAGGGAGTGGCTCCATCGGCCAGAAAGGTCTTGTCGCTTAGCCGCCGTATCAAAGGCAGTTCCTGATCAAATTCATCTTGAATCTCACCAACAAGCTCTTCCAAAACATCTTCCAGAGTCACCATGCCCAGCGTACCTCCGAATTCGTCAACAATGATGGCCATATGACATTTTTTTTCCAAGAACGTTGACAGCATGGTTTCAAGGTTCACAAATTCCGGGATGAACAAGATTTCCCGTCGAAGAGCCTCAATCTTGAATGCCATGCCCTCTGATTGAGTGTGCCACAGTAAGTCCTTGATGTGGACCATACCCAAAACTTGGTCCAGGGTATCCTTGCACAGCGGAAACCGCGTATGTCGGCCCACCTTGGCCACTTTGAGGTTTTCTTCTATCGGCCAATCCTGAAAAAGCGGGACGATCCTGTTACGGGGGAGCATGATGTTCCGTGCTTTAAGATTCTTGAGTGTAAAGGCGTTCAAGAGAATACTGCGGCTCAACTCACTGATTGGCGAGGCACTGCTAGAGTCAGCGAGCAACAAACGAAGTTCTTCCTCGGAGTGAATTAATTCTCTTTCGGTTACGGGCTCAATGCCGATAGATTTAAGAATCAAGTTGGCTGTGCCGTTTAAGAACAAGATGGCAGGTTGAAATATCCGATAAAAGACGGTAAGAGGAATTGCCACCCATAGAGTTGTCGCTTGGGCCTTTTGGATGGCAAGTGACTTTGGAGCGAGTTCCCCAACCACGATATGCAGGAAAGTGATAAAAGCAAAGGCAATCCCAAGAGCAAGGGAGGTAATAACCGTTTCCGACGGAATGCCCACACCTCGGAGTAATGGTCTGATGAAGCTGGCTACAAAAGGCTCTCCAAGCCAGCCCAATCCAAGGCTGGCCAAAGTAATCCCAAGCTGAGTTGCGGAAAGATATGCGTCCAGGTGATGAATGACATTGTCAGCTACGCGGGCGAGATGGTGGTGTTTCTTGACCAGTGTCTCAATTTGAGTCGAGCGGACTTTGACGATAGCGAACTCAGCAGCAACAAAAAACCCATTTAGAAAAACCAGAAGTAGTATTCCTATTAGTTTTGCAAAGATAACCAGAATTGGGTATTGCTGAGGTGCCATCGGTAGGGGAATTGTAAGCGGAGTTTCAATCGAGGAACCGTGACGCGCTTGATTCAATTCTTCTCAAAAACAGCTACTCACCACAAGCGATCCGGGTCTTCTCCTCTGAATACAAGGTTTTAACCCGAGTTCCGGAACTATTCCGTGGTTGCTTGATCTAGCGGCGTTACAGGATCAATAAATCTCCAACAAATCGCTCCCATGAAATAAATCGCAGCAGATACATAAAAGGTAATGCCCCAGTTGTTAGTAGTTTGGCGAAGGATATAGCCAATCGCAACAGGTGAGACCACCCCTCCCAGATTCCCCATCATATTCATCGAACCAGAGAGCGTACCCGCATACTTTCCTCCAACATCCATGCATGCTCCCCAGCTTCCCGGCATGACCAGATCATTAGCGAAGCTGGCCATCCCAATGGCCAACATGGCCCACACAGGATCTTTTAAGAATGTTGAGAAGACGAGAAAGCCAGTAGCTCCACAAAACCCAACGTAGCCCATAAGCCTCCGGGTTTTCAAAACACTTCCGGTCCAACGAGTAACGGAGGGAGAGATAAACCCGCAAAACAAAGACCCAACGCCTCCCAGGAAAAGTGGCAAGCCTGCCAGGATAGCACTTTGAGTGACATTCTGGCCACGCGATTCTTGAAGGTATGTGGGCAACCAAGTTATGTAAAAATACCAGCCATACGCCAGACAAAAGTATTGAGCCCACAGCATCCAGACGGACCGTGAAGTCAAGAACCGCCTCCATGGAACATCGCCATGTCCCGAAGCCAAATGCTGGCTTTCTTCCAGCAAGGCAAGCTCAGCCCGATTTAGTTTCTTGTTATCCCGAGGGTTGTCACGATACCAGCGGTAGAAGAAAATGGCCCAAACCACTCCAATGGCGCCAAAGATTTCAAATGCACGACGCCAGGACACTATTCTAAAAAAGAGCACAACCAGATAAGGGGTAAAGGCCCCTCCCCAACGAGCACTCATCCACATGATCCCTTGTGCACGCACACGTTCATTGTGGGGCAACCAGGTAGTAAAAGATTTCGTGAGATTTGGGAAGCAACCAGCCTCGCCAGCGCCAAAGAAAAGACGGGTAAACCACAAAGACCAAAAGCTCCAAACCCACCCAGTCGCTGCCGTAAAAAATGACCACCAGATAACAATTCTCATCAAAACCTTGCGTGGACCCATCCAGTCGCCCAGGTAGCCCCCCGGGATCTCAAAGAGAGCATAGGCCAGAGTGAAGGCAGAAAAAATATAACCCATTTGCACCTTGGAAAGGCCGAGATCCCGAGACATCGCTGGAGCTGCCTGGGAGATGCAAACACGGTCAATGTAGGTAACGATTGCCAACGTTACGGCAAACACAATCACCCAATAGCGGACACGGGTGGGACGAGCCGCCACGTTTTGTTCCACAGGGACGTAACCTGCAGTCGAGTTTTCTACCATGAGTCTACTGAGCCCCTTGTCAAATTGTTTTACAGAATTGGAAGACCGCTTGATTCTAGAGGTGGGGTATAAGGCAGTCAACTAAAATGTGCCCGCGTTCGTAATGCGTTAGTTACAGGGGGTGACCCACGATCCATCTGGGTAGCCACGCTGAGAGCTTTGTACGAGGCGTGGACATTCGGTTCTACCGTGAAAATTACTGATGTTGATCACACCCCAAAATTGCTACAATTCAGCCGCCTCAAATGAACCTCATCGCCTACGATGCATCCTCAACTGAAAAAGGCGGTTTCTTTTGAATTCAGTCATCATCTCGCGAAGATTCCGAATTTATCTTGGCATCTTTATGATCAGTTCCTCCATCCTGATGCTCGAACTGATCCTTACGCGTATCTTTTCCGTCAAACTCTATTATCACTATGCCTTCATGGTGATCTCACTGGCGTTATTCGGCTCGGGCGCCAGTGGTGTTTTCATTTATCTCTTTCCCCAGATCTTCAAAGCCGCACGCCTGGAAAAACATCTCTATAGTTGTTGCTGGCTCTTCAGCTTTTCCATTCCGCTGGTTTTGTATTTGATCCTTCAGCTCGATTTTCAACTTCAGTTCTCACCAGGGATGATGGGAAGGGTTTTCCTTCTCTACAGTATTCCGGCAGTTCCTTTTTTCTTTGGCGGCCTTTGCATTTCACTGGCTATGACACATCTTGCTGAGCGTGTAAATCAGCTCTATTTCTTCGACTTGACTGGGGCAGCTTTCGGCTGTTTGATGGTGATCCCGTTGTTAAACGGGCTGGGTGGACCAGAGGCTATGCTCTCCGTCTCCATTCTGGCGGCTCTGGCTTGTTTCCTACTCGTCCATCCAAATAGTCCCTTCTGGTTGCGTTGGATTCCGCTGCTCGTGATTATTCCTGTAGGAGCGGCACTGCTCTTCTCCTCCCAACAGTCATTTCTGAAAATCAAACATGTGAAAGGAAGGGAAGAAAGCGAACCTCTCTTTACAAAATGGAACTCGTTCTCGAGAATTACCGTGGTTCAAGTAAACCATGATCCCAAGAATACATGGATTATCA
>JBGOVH010000475.1:0-3340 GCA_041478005.1 Terriglobia bacterium
ATCGACAATCCTTATTACCTATATGATGAAACCTCCCCCCGACTTTTGACCACTCCAAAATATACGGCATACCTCAAGATTGCTGAGGGTTGTGACCGGCCCTGCTCATTTTGCATCATTCCGAGAATCCGGGGTCACTACCGGAGCCGGCCAATTCCATCCATCCTGAATGAAGCTCGCTTCCTGGCCGAAAACGGTGTTAGAGAAATCGTGCTGATCTCACAGGAGACCACCAAATATGGAGACGATCTTGGGCTAAAGCACGGACTGTCAGAACTCCTGCAAAAGCTGGCCAGGATCGATAGACTGCAATGGATTCGTTTCTTATACTGCTTTCCATCGCAGGTGGACGACTTGCTCCTGACCACCATGCGAGAAGAAGAAAAAGTTTGCAGTTATATGGATATGCCATTGCAGCATTCAAGCGCAAGGATTCTGAAGTCCATGCAACGCGGTGGCAATGCCTCTAGCCTGAAACGTTTGGTAGAACACATTCGGAAGCAAGTCCCGGGTGTGACGATGCGTACCTCGATGATTGTTGGATATCCCGGGGAAACCGAAAAGGAGTTTGATGAACTCTGCCAATTTGTAAAGGAAATCGAATTCGATCGGTTGGGAACATTTACTTACTCAGACGAAGAAGGTACCGCCAGTTTCTTGCTGGGGGAGAAGCTTAGTCCCAGACTCATCAATCGCCGTAAAACCCATCTGATGAAACTGCAGGCTCGGATTTCGATGGCGAAGAATCGTGAGTACCTTGGGAAAAGATACTCATTGCTGATTGAAGGACAGTCGGCCGAGACGGAATTACTCTGGCAAGGCCGTCTGGAGTCGCAGGCCCCGAGGATTGATGGTGTGGTTCTGATCAATGATATGGATGGAAACCCACCTCAGTCGGGAGATTTTCGCGACGTTGAAATCACAGGAGCCATGGACTATGATCTGATCGGAAAGCTCGTTTGAGAAGCTGCGGACGGCACTCCATAATGACTATGAGTTCGTTGGTTGGCAGCTAGATCCCTGGAGAAGAGGCTGAACGCAAGGCGTCCGCACTGATTCTGCAATTCCATGAAATGTCCAATCTGTAGCAAAGAGATTGCTTGGGAAGGGAATCCAACCCGTCCTTTTTGTAGTGACCGTTGCCGGCTAATTGACCTAGGAAATTGGGCCAGCGGAAAATATGCTCTTCCGGTCCAAAATCCCACCGCAGACAACAACGTTGAAGAGGAGAAAAGCGCAGAGAATTAAATGGGCAACCTGACGGCAAAGGGAGTTCTTGGGGTTACAGACAAAATAGCTTTGCTCATTGCCACCGGGCTGGGTGTCGGCTATTCTCCCGCAGCTCCTGGAACTTGCGGTTCGTTTTTGGGAATTCTGCTTATCTTGCTTCTTTCGCGTTTGAGACTGATCGGAGGAACACGTTTACTCTTCAATCTTCTAGTTGTCGCTTTCATTAGCGCAGCGGGAATTTGGGCGGCTTCTCGGGCTGAAGTTCTTTTTAAACGAAAAGACCCGCCGCAGGTTGTAATCGATGAAATTGTTGGGCAATTGTTAACTTTTGGATTGATCTTCAAGAATCCCCGGTTTCTTCTACTGCTCATGGGATTCCTGTTTTTTCGCCTTTTTGACATCCTGAAACCATTTCCAATCAAAAGACTGGAAAAGGTTCCACTGGGCTTTGGGATTGTGCTGGACGATTTGGCCGCTGGCTTCTACGCTTCTCTCTTTGTTTTTATCCTGCATCTCTGGTGGCCTGGCCTGTCCTGAAAAACTATGATCAAAATCGTCGATGTCACGCCTTTAGCAGCGGTTCCGGGGGGGACCCTTTCTGTCCGCTGGGCCGGCAAAGAGCTAAGGCCTTTTTCACGCCCCTGTGTGCATATCGGCGATGTTCAGGCACATTTGATTTCGGCCTCGCCAGATTTGATTGTGGTTCAAGTTCCTGCAACCGTTGCTAGCGGAGATCTCTGGATTTCAGTTGGGGGGCAGGAAAGCAATCGAGTGCATATCGAGATTGCTGCTTTGTTGGGCACAAACCTTCACCCCGTGGCCAACCCTGCTTTGGATATGGATGGAAACCTCTATACGACCTTAAGTGGGCGCAGAGGCGAGCAGCTTCCAAATTCCATTTTTAAGATTGATCCATCGGGAACGATCCAGCCATTTGTTTCAGATCTTGCCAACCCGACAGGTATCGCGTTTAACGGTTATGGCGAAATGTTTGTTTCCAGCCGCCATGACGAGAACATCTACAAAATCTCCCCGTTTGGCGAGAAATCAACCTACGCTAAAGGAATGGGTGTGGCTACAGGTATTGCATTTGACCACGATGACAATCTTTACGTCGGCGACCGAAACGGCAATATTTTTAAGATAGACAAGAAACGCGAGATCTTTGTGTTTGCCACTCTGGAGCCAAGTGTTTCGGCTTATCACTTGGCTTTTGATGATGAACAAAACCTTTATGTCACTGGACACACTACCTCCAGCTACGACAATGCTTACAAGGTAGCTCCTGATGGGAATGTTTCCATTTTTTTTTCCGGACTAGGCCGGCCTCAGGGATTGGCATTTGATGTCGAATCCAACTTGTACGTGGCTGCGTCCCTGGCGGGCCGCCGGGGAATCATTCGCATCTCACCCGACCGCAAGGCCTCGATCGCTGTTTCAGGAAACAACCTGGTCGGTTTGGCGTTCGGCTATCATCAAGAATTGTATCTGACGAGCAACGACTCCGTTTACAAGCTGAATTGTGGTTGGGTGGGAAGACCCCTGCCTTAAGCCATACCCGGAAACAGGATGAACAGGGCTGAGAAGGCAGCTGTGCTGTGTCACCATTCTCTTCATCCTGTTTGTATCCCTCCATGAAGACTCGCTCATCATGTTGAAGAACGCCGAGATCATTGCCATTGGCTCTGAGTTGCTGACACCCAATCGGCTGGATACAAACTCGCTCTTTCTAACAGAGCGGCTCAATTCCATTGGCATTGAGGTTGAGCTTAAGACTATTGTAGGCGACAGCGAAGCCCGGCTGGAGCAGTTGGTTCGAGAGGCAGTGAAACGATCTTCTTTGGTCATTGCTACCGGAGGATTGGGCCCCACAGAAGATGACGTCACCAAGAAGGTTTTTGCCCGTGTTCTCAAGAAGCAAATGATACTGGACGACCGAATTTTGGGTCGTATTCAGGACCGCTTTCGCAGGCGGAGCATGGAAATGCCTGCTAATAATGCCCGCCAGGCACTGGTTCCGGTGGGAGCAAGAGTTCTAGAAAATCCGGGGGGAACTGCCCCCGGGATCTGGATGGAACAAGAGGACTGCCATATTATTTTGTTGCCTGGG
>JBGOVH010000015.1:0-13233 GCA_041478005.1 Terriglobia bacterium
ATCCACATTCAGTCCCGATACCAGTATCTGATTATGACAAGGAAAATTATTGTGTCCATTGCCAGTTTGGAATTTCAAGTTTCTGTCTTGTCGTTGGCAGGTTTCCAGCAAAACAATCGTACTTGCTTAAGGGTTCCGTACGCTCATGCAAAATGATTTGCAGAATGAGTTGACGAATATTGAGAAGAACTTTCCGATGCCCGAGATATGCGTCAGCTCGCATCGTCTGTTGGTTGTGGATGATGATTATGGCGTAAGAAAAGCTTTGGTTGATGTTTTAGCTCACTGCGGTTATGAGTGTGATCAAGCAGAATCCGTCACAGAGGCATTGCTTTACCTGCAGAAGGAAACCTACACCTGCGTGCTCACCGACCTGGTCATGCCTGGAGGTTCCGGACTGGACCTGTTGCGTGATATTGTCTCAACCTATCCTGATGTAGCAGTGATCCTCGTCAGCGGCCAAAACGACACGGCCTTTGTGCGGAAAGCCCTCAAGAACGGAGCTTTTGATTATATTGTTAAACCAGCCACGGCCGGGGAAATCGTCACTACAGTTTACGGAGCGTTGAAGAAACGGGAGCGTTATCTAAAAGAGCAGACGGACAAACAATGTCTGCGTGAGAAAGCAGAAGTTGGGATGGTGGAGTCCATCCTTTTCGAAGACATTGTTCGCAGTACCATTGACGGCATCATGATTACGGATTTGGAGAATCGCATCATTATGGTGAATCCCGCCTACGAAAGACTTACGGGTTACAGCCGGATGGAACTTGTGGGCGCTGTTCCAGACATTCTCAAGGGGGGGAATTCTTTTAAGGATTTGACACGTCAAATCATCTACGAGCTTTCCACGAGCGGTTACTGGTCTGGAGAAGTTATCGATCACCGCAAAGATGGAAGTCCCTGGTTTGCGAATATGACCATTTCTCGTGTCAAAGACTCTCGCGCCAAGGCATTTGCTGATGTCTTCGTCGTCCGCGACATTACGGACAAAAAGAATATGGAGCAGCAGCTGATTGAACGCTTGAAAGATGTCCAATCAGCTCAGGATGCTGCCATCATCGGATTTGCAAAATTGGCGGAATGCCGCGATCCCGAAACCGGGACTCATCTGGAAAGAATGCGTCAGTATTGCAGGGTGCTGGCCAATGAACTGGCTAACTCGCCTAAGTATCAGTCCGAAATTGACGAGGCCTTCATCGACAGTTTGTATAAGTCAAGTCCACTCCATGATGTTGGCAAAGTGGGAATTCCAGACAGCATTCTCCTAAAGCCAGGGAAGCTAACGCGTGAAGAATACGAAATCATGAAAACCCACACGATCATTGGAGGGGATGCCTTAAGAACGGCTGAAAGCAAATTGCCAGGGAGATCGTTTTTGACTTTAGGCAAGGAAATCGCATATCACCATCACGAGAAATTTGACGGAACGGGATACCCCTTTGGTCTTTCCTCAGAAACCATTCCGCTGTCTGCCAGGATTGTGGCTTTCGCTGACGCTTATGATGCGCTGACTTCGAAACGTGTCTATAAAGATGTCGTCGATCCTGAAGAGTCAAAACGCCGCCTGCTCTTGGATCGAGGATTGCATTTCGATCCCGATGTGGTCGACGCTTTTGCTAAGAGGGAACCAGATTTCCTAAAGATCTTGCGACAGTTCTCGAATGAGGCGTAGAGTTCTCTTGGCGCTTTTTCCTATGTTCAATCTTGGTATTGCAGCAACGAGAAGACATCGTAGCCACTGAGCTTCTTGCGGCCACTCAAGAACTCCAATTCCACCAGAAAGGCCAATCCGGCCACTTCTCCACCCAACTGCCGAATCAACTGGGTCACTGCGGCCGCCGTCCCTCCCGTTGCCAGCAAATCATCCACCACCAGAACCCGTTGTCCTTGCTTGATCGCATCCCGATGGATTTCCAGTGAATCCTTTCCGTACTCCAGATCGTAGGTGGCTTTGACCGTTTCGGCCGGTAATTTGCCAGGCTTCCGAACCGGCACAAAGCCGGCCTTAATTTGATACGCGAGAGCAGGTGCGAAAATAAAACCGCGCGATTCAATACCCACTACTAAGTCAATATTTTGATTGACGTACCGGTTGGCTAAAGTATCGAGTACTTCCCTAAGAGCCTTCGCATCTTTAAGCAAAGTCGTGATGTCATAAAAAAGAATCCCCTTCTTGGGAAAGTCAGGTACATTGCGGATGAGCTGTTTGAAATGATCCATTTGGCAAGCCTCTTTCTTCAAATAAGTCAGCCTAAGGCCGCAAGATCATACAAATAGTGGATAACAAATACAATCCAAACTCCCACGATAGTCTCTGGGAACTTTCTCATTTGTTTTGCATCTAACAGGAACAATAGAGAAATTATGCAAGAACCCTCAAAACCTCCGTCTGTCAGATTGTAGGGGTTACGTTGAGCGAGCCGTTTCATTAGTAAAGCGCAGTGTCTGGCATGAATCGATGGACAATTCTGGTGTGCAAGAAAAGAATAGTGCACCCTAAACTTTGGGATGTGACACATGAAAAGCTTGAAGATTTTTGGACTTCTCTTCTCTCTTTCCTTATGCCTGCTGACTGGACGTGCTGGACAAACACCTCAACTGGATTACGAAAAACTGAAATCGGAGGCAGAACGCTTCTACAACGAGTCTTCCTACGCTCGTGCCCACGAGATTTACAGGAAGGCCAAAGAACTGAATCTGTCTCCTATCGAGTTGCGCTGGGTAGATTTCAGAATTGCCGATACTCAATGGCGTTCCCAAGCCGCCACCCAGACGGCTGATACAACGAAGCTTGACGGCGCGCGGCAGCAGCTGGAAGGCCTGGTGCGGGATATTCAGCGAATCGAGGATCGAGACCGTGTCTGGGGAGAGGTGCAGCAATCGTTGGGCGACTTCTGGTGGACGCGTCGGGACTCGAGAAATTGGAGCCAGGCCTGGACTCATTACCAGCAGGCATTAGATTGGTGGGCTGGGTCTTCCAACTTGGAATTAGCGCGTGAACGCTACCTCAAAATGGTATGGACCATGTCCCGGCCAGCCTGGGCCGAGCCGGCATACTACTATGGTTACTACGGCAACCTTGTGCCACTTGAGATTCTCGAAAACGCTCTTAAGATCGCGGTCAGCGACAACGACAAAGCTCATGCTCATTTCCTGATTGCCATGACGATTCTTCAACAGGGTGGCGAATGGGAGCAGCGGCAGCGCGTGCCGGAAGAGTTTGAAGCCGCACTTAAACCTGGGAGATCAACCGAATGGTATGATGACGCCCTCTATCACTATGCTGAGTGGATGTCCAACCAGGGGAAAATTATCCCTCTCGAAGATGGCCAGTGGCGCCAGGAACCGAATTACGTTAAGGCACTGGAACTTTTCCAACGCCTGATGAAAGAGCATGCCAAAGGGGAAACGCGTTATCATGACCAGGCCCAGCAACAGATCAAAAACATTACTTCACCCGCCCTGGGAGTTATGGTTCCAAACATCTTTCTGCCCGACTCGGAGATTCAGTTTCACCTGAACTGGCGCAATACCAGGCGGATTGACCTGGCCCTATACAAGGTGGATCTCACACGCGACATTCGACTATCAGAAAAGGACACGGTCGAGGGGGCTTGGATTCAGTCTGCTGCTTTGAGTGAAGCAGTGCGAGTGAAGTCGTGGTCGAAAGAAATCGAAAACAAGGGAGACTACAAACCTGGACAAGATACCGTTCGCCTCGAAGGGAAGTTGCCGGTAGGCGCCTTTGTGCTTGAGGCCAAGAGCGAAGGCACGAGCGTTCGCGATCTGATCCTTGTCACGGACGCCGCCCTGGTGTTGAAAACCAGTGGCCGTCAGGCTCTGGTTTATTTTGCCAACACCCTCAATGGCGCACCGATCTCGAATGCCAGAGTCCAATTGTGGCAGGGGATTTACAACAATCAGAAATGGACTTGGCGGGAGAATGCCAAAGCAACAAACCAGGACGGACTGGCTTTTTTTGATCTATCCGACAAAGCACAAAATGTGAGGCTCTTTGCTGGGGCCGCTCTTAACGCCACTCAGGCCTATAGCACGGGACAGAGTTACTACAATTCCCCAAGCATTCAGCCCTGGCGAATCTATGCATTTACGGACCGCCCGGCTTACCGGCCCAAGGAGTCAGTGCAGTGGAAGTTTCTGGCCAGAAAATACAATGGGTCCACATATTTCACACCGGCCCGCCAGACAATTGAGTTCGAGATCCACGACCCGCGGGGCACCAAGGTAAAGGAAGGCAAGGCGGCATTGAACACTTTTGGTAGTGCATGGGGATCACTGGAACTCGCCGAGTCTATGCCTCTTGGAGAATACCAGGTAAGCTTCTGGGACGATGGCCGTCATCAGCACATTGGCAATGCCACCTTGTTCCGCCTGGAAGAATACAAGCTGCCGGAATTTAAGGTGAGCATCCACACGCCGGCGGAAGGGGGAAAACAGAAAGCTTTCCGACTGGGCGACAAAGTTGAAGTCACGGTGCAAACCGACTATTACTTTGGTGGCGCCGTCTCGAATGCCACAGTGGAGGTGCTGGTTTACCAGAATCCCTTTTATCACACCTGGCAGCCGCGCCGTGATTACCCTTGGTTCTACGACGATATGTCTCCCTCTTATCGGAATTATTATTGGGGAGAGGGGCAGGTTATCAAGCGCGAGACGCTGAAGAGCGATGCCACCGGGAAGGCAACCCTCACATTCGACACGCCGCGGAACGCTCAACAGGATTTCGAATACCGCATTGAAGCCCGGGTGACCGATTCTTCCAGGCGCGAAATCGTCGGAAGTGAGACAGTGCGGGTCACAAGACAACGCTACTATGTCTATCCCCGTCCGGAACACAACCTTTACCGGCCGCAGGACAAGGTGAACATCAATATCAAGGCACTGGATGCCAACGACCAGCCGGTGCAGGTGGAAGGACGAGTCAAGCTGACACGCGACTATTGGTTTGAGATCTGGCAAGATCCTGACGGGCGCGAAGTCAAGGGAGAAGAGCTGAAATCTTTGCGCGAGAAAGGGCCCACCTTTCCTCCGATTCCCCCAGCCGGTGGGAAACCCTGGCAACTGAAGTTTCGCGGATACCAGCAGGAGGAGATCCTGACGCGACTGGTAAGAACCAGCGTCGAAGGCGAAGCTGAGTTCACCTTCACTCCGGAGCGTGAAGGCTATTACCGAGCCTCCTGGATCAGCCAGGACAAAGGGAGAGCACCCATCAAGGCCGAAACGGTTGTCTGGGTGGCCCGGAACAACTCCACAGAGCTGGGCTACCGCCATGGAGGCCTTGAGATCGTCGTCGACAAAGACACGTTCCGCACAGGCCAAAGAGCGCCGGTGATGTTAAACGTGCCAACCGAAGACCGTTACGTTCTTTTCAGCATTGAGGGGGATGATCTTTATAGCTATCAGATGGTCCACGTAACCGGCACAGTCAAGCTGGTGGAGCTGGACATCCAAGAAAAGCATGTGCCCAACATCTTCCTCAGTGCCGCAATGTTCAGCGACCGTCAGTTGTTTGTGGACACCAAGCAGGTGGTTGTTCCCCCAACTCAACATTTCCTCAAGGTGGACCTTAAGTCCGATAGGCCACAGTATCAACCTCGGGAAGACGGCACGATAACAATCACCAGCACAGATCAGGACGGCAAGCCCGTATCTGCGGAAGTCGCTCTGGGAATGGTGGATGAATCGGTCTATTACATCCAGCAGGACTATGCCGGCGATCCTCGACAGTTCTATTTCGGTAGCAAACGACACAACCAGACACAGACGCAAAGCACGCTGAACATGAAGTCCTATTCCAAGCTGGTTGAGGACTTCGAGAAGCGATTGGTTGATGAACGGGAACTCGACGCCCGGAAAGACCTAGCGAAGGGAATGGGAGGTGAGGCGTATCTCAGAGGCCAGACGATGGCTGGTGTTGGCGGTGGTGTTGCTGGCGGGATGATTGGGCGACTCGAGGGTTTTGCGGCGGATGCAGCGGCTCCCGTGTCCGAAATGGCGAGCAACCAAAAGATTGCTATGAAGGAGAATAAATCTGCTTTGATCGCCATGAGACAGTCCTCTGCAGAGATGGGCAAACCAGGCAAAGAGCCTGCCGTGCAAGTCCGTAGCGATTTCCGCTCCACGGTCATCTGGCAGCCGGACATTGTCACAGGCAAGGACGGCAAAGCAGTCGTTAAGGTGAAATATCCTGACTCTCTAACCAGCTGGAAGGCTGTGGCGCGTGTTGCTTCTGAAGCTGCCCAATTCGGAATTGGCTCTACTGCGACGCGCACCCAACAGCCGCTAATCGTCCGGCTGCAAGCGCCGCGATTCTTCGTTGTGGGCGACACGGTGACGATTTCAGCCGTTATCAACAACAATACCGAAAAAGCGATGACGGTCGTGCCATCTTTGGCCTTGCACGGCTTAGTGCTTGTCAAGGGTGACAGGAGCCAAGCTTTCGGGGAAAATCAGGCAGATTCTACTCTCGTCAAGGCCAATGGGGAAGCCCGGGTGGACTGGACAGTTCTGGTTCAAAAGCCCGGCAACGCCAAGCTCAAGGTAACGGCTCGAAGCGACAAGTATGCCGATGCCATGGAGAAAGACTTCGTCGTCTATGAGCACGGCATCGAAAAGTTCATTTCCGTCTCTGGCAAGATGCGCGGAGATGAGGTGACTGTAAAACTGGAGCTGCCAAGCCAGCGTAAAGCTGAATCCACGACGTTGAGGGTCCAGGTGACTCCGAGCCTGGCGGTTACAATGCTCGACGCGCTCCCGTACCTGATTGACTATCCTTATGGCTGCACAGAACAAACGATGAGCCGCTTTCTACCCGCAGCCATCACTGCCAAGACCCTTAAGGACCTGGGCCTCCAACCCGAGAACGTCATGAGCCGGCTCTTTGGCGGCATTGTCCAAGAGACTACGGGAAAGACACATCCGAAAGGGAAAAAAGATTTGGCCCAGCTGGACGAAATGGTGAAACAAGGTCTCAATCGGCTTTACGACTTCCAGCATGGCGACGGAGGCTGGGGCTGGTGGAAAGAAGGAGACAGCGATCACTTCATGACTGCCTACGTTGTCTGGGGGCTCACGCTAGCTCGCAATGCGGATATTGCCATAAAAGCAGATGTTTTGGACAGAGGCGCGAACTATCTCGACAAGGAAATCGTGGAAGAAGAAACTAACCTGGATATGCAGGCCTGGATGTTGCACGCCTTAGCTTCTCATCATGCTTCCTCGATGCGCCAAACCGTCCCTGGCTTTCAAACCACGGCTTTTGAGAACCTTTGGAAGAATCGTGACCAGCTGAATGCCTATACTCGAGCGCTGCTGGCGCTTTCCGCGCATTACTATGGCAATGCCGACAGGGCTAGGATACTGGTCCGAAACCTGGAGAACGGTGTGAAGATCGACTCTAAACCAGACACTTCCGTCATCCAGCGTGGAAACCAGACATCGCACGACTCGGTCATGGGTACTGCTCATTGGGGCGAAGATGGGATTTACTGGCGCTGGTCGGAGGGTGGCGTTGAGGCAACTTCTTTCGCGTTGCGTGCGCTGCTCACCATCGACCCAAAGAACAAGCTGGTCGAACCCGTCACCAACTGGCTGATTAAGAACCGCCGCGGTGCGCAATGGAGCAACACACGGGACACTGCTATTACCCTCCTGGCCTTGAACGATTATCTCAAGCAGAGTGGTGAACTGTCGCCCGACGCTGAGTATGAGCTGTCTGTGAACAACCAGCCCATCGCGGTCAGGAGAATCACTTCAGCCGATGCCTTCGAGGCTCCGAGTCAATACGTCATCGACCGAAAGTTCATTCGTGATGGCACTAATGACATTAGGATTCTGCGCCGAAGCGGCAAGAGCCCCCTTTATTTCGCCGCACAGGCGCAGTTCTTCAGTCTCGAGGAACCCATTACTTCAGCGGGGAACGAAATCTTCGTCCGCCGCCAGTACTACAAACTTTCCAACCGCCCCACATTGCTGAAGGGATTTGTGACGGATAAACAACCACTCAATGATGGCGAGTCACTCAAAAGTGGCGAACGAGCGGAAGTGGTAATCACCATTGAAGCCAAGAACAACTATGAATACCTGGTCTTCGAAGATCTCAAGCCAGCCGGGTTGGAGGCAGTGCAGGTCCGTAGCGGCGAACCCCTATATGCCATGGAATTGAAGTCGGGCGCCCTCAATCGAACTACAGCCGGCAGTGGAAAATCAGACTCTCCTGTGGAGGCGTATGGATTACGTCGCAACAGACTTCCTGTCTCGTCCCCAGCTTTGTCTTCCAGTGACTTCACTGGCCGCAGCCGCTGGGTTTACCAGGAATTGCGCGATCGTAAAGTAGCCTTGTTCATTGATAAGTTGCCGGAGGGTCTCTGGGAGATGCGCTACGAGCTACGCGCGGAAACGCCCGGACAGTTCCATGCTTTGCCGGTGGTGGGTCACGCCATGTACGTCCCCGAGATTCGCTGCAACGGGACCGAGCAGAGGATCGCCGTAGTGGACAACGAATAATAGAACCACGAAACACACGAAACTCTACTTGCGTTGGTACGTACCGACCAGTGCTGCCTGCGCCAGGACATGACTTTGCATAGCCTTCTCAACTGCGGTCTTGGTTGGTTTGTGCAGGTCCGGCAGGACAATGTCAAGAGCATAGAGCTTATGGAAGTATCGGTGTCGTCCAATGGGAGGACAAGGACCGCCATATCCGGTCTTCTTCCAGTCATTGAGACCCTCAAGCGTACCGGCTGGGAGGTCCTTGGCCGAGATCCCTTCTCTCAAAGTAGTCGAGGCCGGGGGTATGTTACAAAGAACCCAATGAACCCAGGTCATCTTGGGTGCAGCCGGATCCGGCGCATCGGGATCGTCAACGATAATCACGAGGCTCTTCGTCTCTTCTAGAGCGCCGGACCACTCCAAAGGAATTGACATGTTTTCTCCATCACACGTATAACGTTTAGGAATGTCACCGTGATCGTTGAAACTCATAGATGTCAATTTCATAGTCGTCTCCTTAGGTTGGATAGCCAGAGCGCTGAACGAGAGGACACCCACTAAAAGAAAGAGCGCTCGTTTCATGGGTTTCTCCCCTTATCCGATAGACAAAATGCCCCATAGGGCAAAACGCCCCATCTGTGAAATCAGTAACGTTTTCAGGGGCTTGGTCAAATGTGCGAGAGTCTTGATCCCGATTGCCCCAAAAAGAATCCGTCAGGCTTCGATTATCGTTTGCCTATTCTTGGAATAGCCTTCATGGAAATAAAGAGTTATGCGTTCTCGACATTTTCGATATCTTTGGGTATTCCCATGCAATGGCTCGATAGGTGTTGCATTCAGAATCTTCGTCGACTTTAGAGCTCTAGCTCTCACGATCGATGTTAAATCCAATTTAGGAGGATCAACTATGAAAAAGCTGTTATCCCTTGCCCTGGTTGCGGCCCTGTCGCTTTCTCTTACCATGATGAGTTTGGCGCAAGCAAAAACGCCAGCCAAACCCAGCTCGGCCGCAAAGACACAAGAAGCTCCGAAAAGTGCTGAGCCTGCAGCCAAGAAGGCTTCCAGTCGCCATTCTGCGGCAGCAGATAAGGCTACTGAACTGATTGACATAAACACAGCAACAAAGGAACAGCTGCTGGCGGTTCCAGGCATTGGTGATGCCTATGCAGAAAAGATTATCAGCGGCCGCCCCTACAAAATGAAGTCGGAATTAAAGACCAAGAAAATCTTACCAGATACAGTCTACAGTAAAGTCTCTTCCAAAATCGTTGCGAAACGGAAGAAAAAATAAGTTCCGGGAAACTCAGCATCATCGCTCGATAAGGGAGCTTCATCAAAGTGCCGGCAGGCATCAGCCAAAACATAACGTAAAAAACTGAAGCCTGCCGTGCTGGGCACATATCCTAGAATACTACTAGTTCGAGTGTAGTGTATTAGCAATGGAATTCCAATCTCACCACTTCTACCCCACCCCCGGCTCTTCTCGCTCAGTGGGGCGAGGGGACTTAACGGTTTGAGTTCACTCCCTCGCCCCCATCGGGGGAGAGGGGTGGAGGCTTGAGAAGCCTCCACGAGGTCGGGTGAGGGGGAGACCGCGGTTGTATAGGCAAATATGAAACTCTTCACTAGTAAGCTTCATTTCACCTCGGAACACCCACAGATATAACCTTTCTCATCCATCCCACTAGTTCATTTCGTCAAGCCGAAACGGACATTTCGATTGCGCGCCAAAAGCGCCAAAAGAGGCTGTGTTGACATCCTTTGTTATGCTAGTATCTTGGCGGCTTTTGACTCGCTGCTCCCAAAGCACACAGGTTCAATCAAAATCATTGATGGGTGCCATTCTTCGAAAATGGAAATTCGCGAAAAATCACAGATCATGTCGGGCACTGAAATGGAGAGGGCACTAAACCGGCTGTCCCACGAGATCGTGGAGAGAAATCTTGGGACAACCAACCTGGCCCTGATTGGAATTCGGCGTCGAGGAGTGCCTCTGGCCGAGCGCTTGGCGAAGGCGATACACGACTTTGAAGGAGCACAGGTCCCAGTGGGTTATCTCGACATAAATCTTTATCGGGATGATCTTTCCACTGTTTCCACCCAACCGGTGATTCAAAGCACGGAAATCCATTTCCCTATTAATGATAAGTGCGTGGTATTAGTCGATGATGTCTTGTATACCGGCCGCACGGTGCGCGCCGCCATGGATGCTCTTTTGGACTATGGACGGCCAAAGTCGATCCAGCTTTGCGCCCTCATTGACCGTGGACATCGTGAACTTCCGATCGAAGCTAACTACATTGGGAAGACTGTTCATACAACCGACAGCGAGATTGTCGAAGTAAAGCTCCTTGAAATTGACCAAAAGGAATGCGTCCTTCTCGTCGAAAGGGTTTAGCACTCCTATCTGCCATCAGGCGTCTAAGTCCCCGAAACTTCTTTCCTTTGCAACGAGAGCTTCTTTGAGTCCTAGTAGGCGCCATTCTTTGATTCTAACCATCCTCTGGGAGGCTGTGTGCCTCTGAATTCAAAAGATTTGCTGGGTATTGAAGATCTGTCGGTTGAGCAGATTCAGCTAATCCTTGACACTGCGGAATCGTTTCGTGAAATCTCCACTCGACCGATCAAGAAAGTTCCCACCTTGCGCGGCAAAACGATTATTAATCTCTTTTTTGAAGCCTCCACTCGGACCCGAACCTCCTTTGAGATCGCAGCTAAGCGTCTCAGTGCCGACACCATTAATATTTCCGCTTCCACCAGCAGCGTCGTTAAGGGCGAGACCCTCCATGACACAGCCTTGAATCTGCAAGCCATGTCGCCAGATGTGATCGTCATCCGGCACTCTTCTTCTGGCGCCCCACATCAGCTGGCCCGGACCTGCAGCGCCTCCATTGTGAACGCAGGAGACGGGGCTCATGAACATCCCACACAAGCCTTGCTGGATGCCATGACGATCCTGGACCATAAGAAATCGATTCGAGGGCTCAAAGTAGCCATCATTGGCGACATCACTCATAGCCGGGTTGCCCGCTCAAATTGTTTGCTCTTGGGAAAAATGGGAGCGCATATCACCGTGTGTGGGCCGCCCACTTTACTTCCGCCAGAATTTGAAAAAACCTTATGTTTCGCGCGACTGGATGGAGGCAAGACTCGTGGCGAAACAACAGGGAGTCTGAGGGTGACTTTTCAAATGGATGAGGCCTTGCGGGATGCGGACGTTGTCATGATGCTGCGAATTCAACTCGAGCGGCAGCAGGAAGCTTTTTTCCCTTCCGTGCGAGAGTATTTTCGTTATTTCGGCCTGAGCGCTGACCGGATGAAGGCCGCCAAGCCTGATGCCATTATCATGCATCCGGGTCCGATAAACCGGGGCGTGGAGATTGCGTCCGACGTGGCCGACGGTCCTTATTCCGTCATCCTGAGCCAGGTAACCAGCGGGGTGGCTGTAAGGATGGCCGTCTTGTATCTGCTTACCGGGGGCCACAGGATTGAAGGGGAGCCAAGAACTTAACCAAGGAGATTTCTTTGAGTGCACTTCTAATCAAGGGTGGGCAAGTCATCGATCCTGCTTCAAACCTGGACCAAGTCTGTGATTTGCTAATCGAGGAGGGAAAAGTGAGCCGGATCGAGCGGGAAATCAGAGTTCCCGCCGATCAAACCCTTGATGCTGGTGGGTTGGTCGTCGCACCGGGCTTCATCGACATCCATGTCCACCTGCGCGAGCCGGGGCGAGAAGATGAGGAGACCATTGAAAGTGGATCACAAGCCGCCGCGGCTGGGGGGTTTACATCCATTTGTTGCATGCCGAATACCGATCCGATCAATGACTGTCCCGCGGTCACAAATTACATTGTAAAAGAAGCGGAAAGCCGGGCTGTAACTCGAGTCTTTCCTATCGGAGCAATTTCCGTCGGCAGCGCGGGCGAAAAATTGGCCGAGATCGGCGAAATGGTCAATGCTGGAGCTGTAGGGATCAGTGACGATGGAAAACCCGTCATGAACGGCCAACTAATGCGTAGAGCCATGGAGTATTCCTTGCCCTTCAAGATCCCCGTTATCGAGCATTGTGAAGATCTTCACCTTTCTGCCCGAGGTTCGATGAACGAAGGTTATTACTCCACGGTCCTTGGCTTGAAAGGGATCAATCGCACCGCCGAAGACACCATGGCCGGACGCGATATCATGCTGGCCCAACTCACTGGGGCGCATATTCACATCGCTCACCTTTCAACTCGCGGGTCTCTGCAGTTGGTACGTGAGGCCAAGCAAAGAGGGATTCACGTCACGTGCGAAGTCACACCCCATCATTTCACCCTGACTGATGCCGCCTGTTGCAAATACGACACCAACACCAAGATGAATCCTCCTTTGCGAACAGACGACGACATTCAGGCCTTAATCAACGGATTGTCTGACGGAACCATCGATTGTATTGCCACGGACCACGCACCGCATAACCCCAATGAAAAAATGTTGGAGTTTGATCGAGCTCCTTTTGGGATTACAGGCCTGGAAACTGCACTGGGACTGGCTTTAAACCAACTCTACCATACAAGCAAAATCAGTATCCGCCGGCTTGTAGAACTATTCACGACAAATCCGGCCAGAATAATCAACAAGCCTCTGGGGACACTGACGGTGGGCGCAGAAGCGGATGTGACTCTTTTCAGCACGAATTCAGAGTGGGTGTACGATGTCGGCCAGACGAAGTCCAAGAGC
>JBGOVH010000007.1:0-15564 GCA_041478005.1 Terriglobia bacterium
ATTGTCGCTTCAGCCTTTACGATGTCAAGGGCAAAGCAAGCCGCACCAAACGCGGCCCTTGACATCGTAAAGGCTTACGCTGACTCTTAACCATTAGGATCGAATACATTAGAATCGCCTCTTACAAGATCAACTCTATGAATGGCAATCCTCCCATCTGCCAAAATGTGTTTACCATGTCCCCGAACCATACATCCTTGGGGAGAGGGGTGCCGGAGGCGGAGTGAGGGGGGACAGCCGCAGACGGAGCAGATTGAAACGATGTCACTATAATAATTTGCAAAGATCAATGGGACGGCACCAGTGCATCCTTAGGTCTGGATTCGTTAAAGACTTCAGAAATTCCACCAATGCTGCTTTTTCGCTCGAGTTGAGCTTTAGTGGCTGGATCAAGACGTCCAGGTAAGGGTTCCTTCTGCCTCCCTGGGAGTAGAATTCGACTACTTCCTCTAGGTTTGCGAGGCTTCCATCGTGCATGTAGGGGGCGGTTTCAGCCACTTGCCGCAGGGTGGGAGTCTTAAAGGCGCCGCGATCTCGAGTGATCCCGCTAACGCTAAACCGGGCTAGGTCTGCAAAGGTCGCCCCATCCCATCCAACACCCAAGTTGTGAAAAAGACCATCGCTAAAGTTATACCCGGCATGACAGAGCTGACAATGCGCTTTGCCTTCAAATAACTGCAAACCTTCCTGGGCCAGCGAGCTAAGCGAACTGCGACTTCCAGCCGCAAACTGGTCATACGCAGAGTTCCCGGAAAGGATCGTTCTTTCATAACTCGCCAGAGCCCGGGCCAGGTGAATGCGCGTGACGCGCCCCTTAAAGACCCTTTGAAATTCCTCTCGATACTCAGGTATGGAATTAAGCTGGCGCAGAACTCGGTCGACACTCGAGCCCATTTCCACTCTGTTTTGTAACGGGGCCAGCGCTTGATCCTCAAGCGAACTCGATCTTCCATCCCAAAATTGATAGATCTGGAAGGCAACGTTGACCAGGGTTGGCGTGTTGCGCCGGCCTTTCCGGCCGTGGACTCCTTGACTGACGGAAAGACCATCGCCAAACCCTCTTTCTGGCCTGTGGCAAGTGGCACAGCTGGTGCTCCCATCTTCCGAGAGTCGATTGTCAAAAAAGAGCTGCCTGCCAAGGGAAACCTTCTCAGTAGTAAGCGGGTTATCTTGAGGCACAGGGACATCAGGCAAGCCCAACAGAGTGGAAAACTCTCGTGACGCTGACACGTTCCCCGCTTCTTCGCTGAGCAGAGGAGAATTCTCAAGGCAGCTAAAGGGGGATTCGGTCATGATCAATGCCAATCCAAGCCCTGCTAAAATGAAGATAAACAGACCAAAGTGGTTACGGGAAAAGTTGATGGGCATGATGAAAAACTTCACGATCTCATAAGGTCCCTCGAAACTAAAAGGTGGAAATTATTATGATGCAAGCGAACTCTTTTTACCGCAAAATGGTGCTCATTTTGCGTGCCGTTGCTGAACCTATTCTTGCCACCTATGACTCGTGTCTTGTTTATTTGCATCGGGAACTCATGCAGAAGCCCGATAGCCGAGGGTTTTGCCAACTACTACGGGAAAAGCTGGATAACAGCCTGTAGTGCCGGAAGTCGCGCAGCGGGTTTCATCATGCAGAATACGATCGAGTGCATGAAGGAGAGAGGGATTGACATTTCACGCCAAAGTTCCAAAGGACTTTCCTCAATTGACTTAGCCAGAATAGACTATGCCATTATCCTGGAAGCCTCTTTGCGCGATAGCATTGTTCTTCCTTCTCGCCGAACGCAAAAGCTGGATTGGTTTGTTCCCGATCCCGTGGGCCAGTCTATTGATGTGTACAGAAAAGTCCGAGACCAGATTGAAGTTAAGGTCTTGGATTTCATTGAAACAATTCGCAAAGAAAATTAGACCTCGATCCAAATATCGTGTTCGACCAGATACTGTTTTTCCTCGCCAGGCGATTTGTTTCAGGTCAAACAGTAAAAGAAGCCATTGAAGCGGTCCAGCGTCTAAACGAGCTCGGAATCAGTGCCACACTGGATGTCCTTGGGGAGAACGTCACTGATCCGCGCTCTGCGGAAGCTGCTGTTTCAAGCTATCTTGAGACTCTCAATCAAATTCAGAAAGCCCAAATCAATTCGAATGTCTCATTAAAGCTAACTCAAATGGGGCTGGACATCAGCCGCGATTTTTGTTTTTCAAATCTGGCTCGCATTTGTGAAAGAGCTTCGGCCTGTAATAGTTTTGTTAGAATCGATATGGAAGGTTCTGACTACACGGAAAAAACTCTTCTTTTATTCTCCGATCTTTTCCAGCGGCACAAGAATATTGGCATTGCGATACAGGCCTATCTGCACCGCAGCGAGGAGGATGTTCGTCAGCTCATCCAGATGGGTGCACGCGTTCGTCTCTGTAAAGGCGCCTACAAAGAGCCCCCCAAGTTGGCCCTTCAGAAAATGCCTGAAATCCGGAGTAATTTCAAGAAGCTGGCTGATCTGCTTTTGTTGCACGGAAACTATCCAGCCTTGGCCACCCATGATGATGTCCTGATCTCCTGGGTGAAACAGTTCTGTTTATCCCATAATCTCAGTCATGACCGGTTCGAGTTCCAGATGTTATATGGGGTTCGATCTAACACTCAACGAAGGCTTGTTGCTGAAGGGTATAACATGCGCGTCTATGTTCCCTACGGCACGCATTGGCTACCCTACTTCTATAGACGCTTGAGAGAGAGAAGGGAGAATGTCTATTTTGTCCTGAAGAGTCTTTTCAAGAGCTAGTACGAGGTCATGATGGGTCGATGAAGCGTGAGGCGTGAAAGAGGCCCGCTTTTTCAAGGGTCACGCAGAATTTCCTTTCACCCAAAACCGCTCTGAAGAAGGATTGCTGAGAAGCTTCTCTAAGATTGGCTCGTTGGCGGGCGGAAACTTGTATTGACACAATTCCTGGAGCGGCACCCATTTGAACTGACGGCAACCGAGCGCCTTCACTTCACCACCAAGATAGCGGCAGCAGAAGAATCTCAAGACGACGACATTCTCGGTATACTCATATTGGACGGTCTCGAAGTAGCCTCCCACCTCCACGTCTGCATTTAGCTCTTCTCGAATCTCCCGCACCACACAGTCTTCAAAGGATTCTTGCGGCTCACGCTTTCCGCCAGGAAATTCCCAATAGCCCGAGAGATGCGATTTCTCATCTCGCTGCGAAATCAGGATGCATTCGTTATTGAAGATGATGGCAGCGGCCACTTCTATGTGGGCTTTGGTCATTTGGTCCAAGGTCCAGTTGGGACACTTTATTTCTTCCAGGCTTCCACCAGCCCATCAATGTTCCGGGCTTTCCAGGTATCGTTCGGCGTCCATGGCCGCCATACAGCCGGACCCGGCAGCCGAAATGGCCTGCCGATAGACGTGATCTTGAACGTCGCCAGCAGCAAAGATACCCGGAATGTTCGTCTTCGTACCCTCAGACGTGAGGATATACCCATTCACATCCATGGCGATCTGCCCATGAAAAATCTTGGTATTGGGCTCATGTCCGATGGCCACGAACACACCGTCACACTCGAAATCGGTGACTTCGTTATTCTTAATATTCCTGAGTTTGACCCCTCGAACATTCTTGGCCTGGACATCATAGACTTCGTCGACAACCGTATCCCAAACAAAATCGATTTTGGGATTCTTAAAAGCTTTTTCTTGCATGATTTTGGAGGCCCTTAGTTTGTCGCGACGATGAATGACCGTGACCTTGCTGGCAAACTTGGTCAAGAAGGTGGCCTCTTCCATAGCAGAGTCCCCGCCTCCCACCACAAGGATCTCTTTCTCCCTGAAAAAGTAACCATCGCAAGTGGCGCAGGTCGAAACCCCATAGCCAACGAGCTTCTTTTCGGACTCAAGACCCATCATCCGTGCTGATGCGCCACAACTGATAATAACGGCCTCGGCTTGAATCTCTTGATCATCGGTGTAAAGACGAAAGGGTTTTTGAGAGAAATCAACCTTTGTCACAAGTTCCGCGAGAAACTCTGTACCAAACCTCGCGGCCTGTTTCTTCATCGCCTCCATGAGTTCCGGCCCCATCACTCCATCAGGAAAGCCGGGAAAATTTTCAACTGCCGTGGTCAAAGAGAGTTGACCTCCCACTTCCAACCCCTCAATTAGTAAGGGGTTCAAGTTTGCTCGAGCTGCATAAATGGCCGCTGTATAACCCGCCGGACCAGAACCAATTATGACAACAGTGCGCATTGGAACTCCCTGAAATAAAATTGCTGGATCTTGAACGCTCTGATCCATGGAGCGGTTATCTTAACATGGCCTGGCAGATTCGGGGAAAACGTGTTTCGGGAAGAGAATCACCCTGGACCCCCTCGGCCTGCTACAAATCCAGGCGATTCTGTTCAATATGCGTGCTTGAACCACCCGGGGCTAAATATGTTGTACGGCTAGGGCGTCAATGCTAGTATTCCATTTTCAAAGCCGGAAGGAGTATCTGTGCTGAGCAAGGTTCGTTTGATGGTTGCTGTTGGAACCGGCCTCGGGCTGCTGATTTGCGCGGCTTGCCAGACAAGTCCAAAGATCCGCGCAGACACGGCGGCACTGGTTAATCAATCGGAAATCAAGAACAGCGAAGTAGAGAGGGCTTATCAAAACCGAATTAAGCAAGCAAGCCAGCCTCCGTCCCCCGAAGAGGCCGCTACCTTACGTCTCAATATTCTGGGACAGCTTATTACCGATGAAATGCTGATGCAGCGAGCTTCCAATGACAAGTTGACCGCCAGCGATGACGAGGTCAATGTCAAATTCACTGACTTCAAGAAAGATTACACCGAAGAGAAATTCCTGCAATTCCTGAAAGAACAAGGTCTAACGGTTGAAGATGTGAAAAAGGAACTACGCAAGAATGCGACGATTGAAAAACTCTACAACAAGGAAATCACCTCCAAGATCTCCGTGGGAGACGGGGAGATCAAAGATTATTTTGCCAAAAATAGAGCCAATTATAATCTGCCCGAAAGCTGGCATGTTCTTCACATCCTGGTTACTCCGTTCTCCGATTCACAAATCACCAATGCGAAGGGGGACGATGCCAAAACAGATGAAGCTGCCCGGCAAAAGGTCATGAGCCTGCTTCGCCGCATCCAGGGTGGCGAAGACTTTGCCATACTCGCCAGGGATTATTCCGAAGATAGTTCTTCAGCCCAAGTGGGAGGTGATCTTCGCCTTCTTAGCTTGCAACAGTTGGAGGCAATCGATCCCAGGTTCCGTCAGGCAGTCCAAACCTTGAAAGTGGGAGAAACTTTCCCTAGTCCAATTGCCACAAAATATGGCTATCACCTTGTCAAGCTGATTGAAAAAGAGTTGGGAGGCCAGCATGAACTGACCGATCCCAAGGTCCAGGCTGATATTCGCCAGACCCTCTTCAATCGAAAAGAGACGTTTCTCAAAACGGCTTACCTGGAGGTGGTTCACAACGAAGCCACGGTAAAAAACATCCTGGCTCAGAAGTATCTTGCGGAACCTGGCACAGTGGGTTCCGCAAGTGGCAAGTAAACGCGGTTCAAAGAACGTTGGAGCTTTACCTATCGATGGGTGAGAAAACGTTCAATATTATCAACTTTGGATGCCGGGCCACCCAAGCCGATGGCGCATCACTAGAACAAGCCTGTCTGAATCACGGCTTGGGTCGGGGAAGCTCATGGGATCTTTCTGATGTGGTGATTATTAATACCTGCACTGTCACCAGTAACGCCGATATGGAAGCACGACAGATGATCCGTCGTGTGCATCGAGAAAATCCAACGGCCAGAATTATTGTAACTGGTTGTTATGCACAGCGGGCCCCTCATGAAATCGCCAAGATCGAAGGAGTATCCTGCGTCGTGGGTAATTCCCATAAAGAGCAGTTGGTCCCTATTGCTACCAGGAGAAACACCCCAAACCTTCCGTTCGTGCAACATACTCAAGAAAACGAGGGCTCCGCGGCAATATTTTGCAGCAGCATTTTTGAATCTCGCGAACTCCGAGTCATTGCGGATCCCTCAGGCGGAGGCAGGACAAGGCCGGTGCTCAAGGTTCAAGACGGATGTAGCTACCGTTGTTCATACTGCATCATCCCCTATGTGCGTGGCAACTCGCGCAGCCTGCCAGAAGCTGAAGTCCTTCGCCAGGTGCGGTTGCTCCTGGATAAAGACTTCAAGGAAATCACTCTCACCGGCATTCACCTGGGTGGCTATGGAAGAGATCTCGGAAAAAAGACGAGCCTTTCCCAGCTTGTCAGAAGTTTATTGAAGGAGGAACGACTGGAGAGGTTAAGATTAAGTTCCATTGAGCCCCTGGAGTTTGCAGACGAGCTCATCGACCTGGTTGCAGATTCACCCAAAATGGCCAATCACTTCCATGTCCCGTTGCAGAGCGGTTCCGACCGAATCCTGCGATTGATGCGCAGACCTTATACAGCGAAGTACTACTCAGCACTTGTGGAAAAAATGCGCCAGAGAGTGCCAGAGGCGGCAATTGGAGCCGACGTCATGGCAGGGTTTCCAACAGAAACCGACGCTGATCATGCCCATACTAAAGCTTTGTTGGAGGCGGCTCCCATGACTTACTTGCATGTCTTCCCTTATTCTCGGAGGCCTGGAACACCTTCTGAAAATTGGAAGCCGGAAGTTCGTGGCGATGTAGTGCAGCAACGCAGTATGGAGCTGCGAGAGTTAGCTTCTCGGAAGAATCTACAATTCCGAAACTCTTTTGTTGATAAGACTATTTCCGTGATTACGTTAGGCCAAGAGCTCAAGGGGAGGGTCGGAGAAGCTCTGAGCTCAAATTATTTGAAAGTGGGAATCTCAGGTCTAAACGTTCGACCAAATATGATTCTGGAGGTAAAGGTAGATGGATTAAGTTCGGCAGGGTTGACGGCCCATAGAGTCATGGAAGAGCCTTTATTTGCCAAGCAGATGTAACGACATCTTCTCTTGCATTTTCTCCGAGTTGGCTGTCCCCTTCGAAAAGGGAGGTCCCGAATACAGACGCGATTAGACCGACAAGTGAGTGCCAACGAGAATTTTGTTCTCGTTTTGGGGCCAGGATTTCGACGGAGGGCTGAGCTCTGGGCCCCCAAATTGGCCTCGCGGAACTCGGCCCTCCAGCTTGTATTAATCTTCTAAGATCACTTGCGCTACGGCGTACTGATCAGTGTGGCTCAAACTCAACCAGGCGCGCTTAACCCCCATCCGGGTTGCCAATTCCAGGGTTCTGCCTCCCAGGGTAATCACAGGTTTACCACTCATCTCGTTTCTCACTTCGACATCATGCCAGCCAACGCCGTCTCTCCAGCCGGAGCCGATAGCTTTGAAGACGGCTTCTTTGGCGGCAAAGCGGGCCGCATAATGCTGATACTGATTGGCCCGTTCTTCGCAATATTGAATTTCGGACTGGGTAAAGGCGCGGTTTCGCAACCGTTCTCCGCGACGAACCATTGCCAACCGAAGCTTGTCAATCTCTACAATATCGACACCAATCCCAACGATCACAGGTGACGCTCCAAAAAAATGCAAGAAGGATTCCTAACCTCTTCAGACGGGCTCTTCTTATATCACCAACGACTGGCTGCCTTCAAGTGGCTCCTCCATGCGTTCAGCCTTCGACGGGATCCCCTCAACGGAAAGGAGATGAGCCTGGGATTCAATGGGTACCAGACTCGAGAAAACGTCGAAGGAAATCGGCAGCGACTTATTCAAAGTGTCTGCAAGAAAAAAATCCCCCTCGTTACACCAAGGCAAGTCCACTCAAATATTGTTTTGGCTGCGAGAGCATCTTTACTTTTTGAGGCCGCACAGGAAGGAGACAGTTTGATTACCAACGAGGCAGATCTGTTGATTGCAGTACAAACTGCCGATTGCCTCCCAGTTCTGCTTGTGGATCCCGACAAACGCGCTGTGGCTTCTGTTCATGCCGGTTGGCGTGGCATCTTAAAGGAAATCATGAAAGAGACGCTGACCTTAATGCAAAGGCAGTATTCGACGAATCCGCCGGACTGTGTCGCTGTTATTGGGCCTTCCATACGTCAGTGCTGTTACGAGGTGGGAGAGGATGTTGTCGAAGCTTTTGTTCGAAAATTTGACGACGCACGTGACTTATTCCAAGGCTCTTCCCACGGCTTTGAGAAAGCACAAAAGAGACATCTGGATCTTCCGGAAGCCTGCAGACATCAACTCTTGGACTGTGGTCTGGATGCGGAAAACATTTTCAGCAACGCGCCTTGCACCGCCTGCGACACCAACCGGCTTTTCTCGCATCGAGCAGAATCCGGAAAAACCGGAAGAATGATGGCTGTGATAGGAATTACTGAGGAAAAACCACAGAGCTAACCTTCGAGTACTCACTCTATCGTTAGCCTTAGGTCCCGATAATCAAGAATCACTTTGCGCTTGCTGTAAAAATCAGCTCCAAGAATACCGGAGACCTCCGTTCTCATTTCTTTGCTGATTTCCTTGAGGTCAACAGCTAGGATCTGCGCAAAATCCATCTTGAACTTCGCAAGGCCAAGATCGACCCTTTCCACAGAAAGCACTGATTGAGTCACCCCACACGCCCCAGCAAACTGGATATCTACGGTTGCATTTGGTGAATCTTCCCGGACGCCCAAAACGGCGGCTTGCCTCTTGGAGAGAACGCTTGTGACGGCACCCGTGTCGAACAAAAAATTACGAACGTTCTGCCGGTTGATGGCGATAGGCACCAGAATCAGGTTTCCGAGGATCCGAAAATCACTTTGGATAACATCAGGAGACGCCTTAACAGAAGACTTGATGACTTTAGCCCTTGACCAAGGATTGAGTTGAATTTTTTGATCAGGATAATCCAGAGTAATGAGGAAGTCAGCAAGATCTGCGGTGCTTAACACTCCGTCCATTAATCCGGCAAAAATCGTGTTGTCAAAGGATGAAACAGGCAGATTCTGAATTTCCAATTCCCCGATTTTGAGTTTTTCGGCCTTGCATAATCTGGCGCCAGTCTTGCCCGTCCCACCCACGCACTTCACGACAGCTGTTGAAATAATAGGGATCTTAAGCTCTTCGATCAGCGAATTAGAAAGAACCGTGGATGTGGCGCCGCTGTCGACCAAAAAACGAAACGGACCCTCTCCATTCACGCGGCCTTCCACGATCATGAGACCGTAGAAGGGTTGAAACGGGATTTCATAACTGAGAGACGAATTGACGATTCTGGCCACTTGTTGCTTTTCAAAGCTCCGAAAGAAAATCAACAATGCTTCAGCATTTCGTACTCGTTCTTCATCAGACCTAGGTTTGAGTGAAAGGTACTTCTCCAGAGATTCAATTTGCTTCGAATAGTCTTTCTTGGCACCATAAGCTTCACTGGCAAAGAAATAATTGTCCTCCTGTTCTGGGGCCAAGTGGATAGCCTTTTGGAAAGCTTCCAAGCTTTCGTCCAACTGCTGTTTCGTTAGGTAGAGACGACCCAGACCCAGGTAAGCATCTGCCTGCTTGGAATCTATTTGAAGACTCTTTCGAAAATGAGCGTCAGCCGCGGCAAAATCACCGTCCCTAAATAGGCAATGACCATAAGTGGCCAGAGCCCCGGCGTGGCTCGGCGACTGCTTTAGAGCGAGCTGGATCTGCTGAGCGGCTTTGTCATAATCGTCCTCAGTCAGGAAAAGCTTTGTCAAAAGAACCAACCCCTGCAAAGATGCCGGGTGCAGACCCAGGTAACCTTGCAGTTCTTTCTTAGCGGATGATACTTCACCCTGCTTGAACAAAGCCTCTGCGTGATCTAATCGATAGACTTCTTTGTTTTCCGCTGCGAGTTGAAAACCCGACAGGTATAGGATCAAGGCAGGCAGAATCTTAAGTTCATGAAGGGGATTCCAATGCATTTTGCCTCTTTTGATGGTAAGCCTCTAATGGCTTAAAGAATGGAAATCTGAATGCATGACAAAGACGGAAGGTTTAGCTTGATTTTCATTCGTTTCAGCATAGAATGGCAGGGTGGTCATACAGGCTTTCCCTCTTCCCAAAGACCGCAGGAAATCCTTATAGCCCTAAAGGAACTATGGCTTCAAAGCATATCCTGGTAGTAGATGATGACCAAAACATTCTGACATTGATAAAAACCATTTTGAGCCAGAAGGATTTCCGTGTCAGTACCGCATTAAATGGTGAATTAGCAGTTTCTCTGCTTAAGCAAGAAAGGTTTGACGCCATCATTACGGATGCCGTAATGCCCTCAATGGATGGCAATGCCTTGACCAAAACTGTGAAAAGTGACCCTTTGCTCAAGGATATTCCTATCATTATGGTCACAGCCAGTAAAGAAGTGGGTCTGATCAAGAAGAGTTTTTCTGCTGGATGTGTTCTTTTTCTGCCCAAACCCTTCACTGCCGCCAGCCTGCTTTCTCTCCTTCAGCTTGTGTTGAAGTAATAATCCGACATCCTGCAGATATCTTCCCTGAAGACTAGCCCCCTGTCGCAAGTAGTCCTTCTTTGTTGGGTACTAAGCTGGAAGACCTATTTTTTTGGTGAAAAACATTGCGACACTCTCGCCTGGGTTGAACTTTCAACGAAAGAGCACCTGAAAACTGCAAGCAGGGAGTTGTGGGTTGTCGGGCCCTCTTAAGACTGGGCCACAACATCTCGAATTCGGAAGGATTACTTGATTTCTAGCTTTCGAATCTTGTTGAGCAAGGTTTTGTAGCTGACATTTAGCATGGTGGCAGCCTGTTTGCGATTCCATTGTGTCTGCTGCAAGGCTTTTAGAATGACTTCCCTCTCGGCTGTTGAGGTCAGACTCCGGCTCATGCTTTTCAAGCTAAGTCCGACGGAATCTTCACTCACGGTCTCGGCAAACTGACTTTCAATCGAGGCTTTCTCAGTCTTTCTACGACTTTCAATTTTTTGTGTAAGCTCATCCAGGATCAGCTGTTCGTTCCCCAGAATAACCAGTCTCTTCATGGCATTCTCTAACTCACGGATGTTACCCGGCCAGTCGTATTCCATCATCCGCTGCAAAACCAAAGGCGAGACTGAAAGCATGGAGCTGTTGTATTTCCGATTATGCTTTCGCAAGAAATGATCACAAAGCAATGGAATCTCTTCACGACGCTCTCGCAGGGGCGGGATCGAGATGTTGACGACATTTAACCGATAATAGAGGTCTTCTCTAAATCTTCCCTCACGCATGGCTTCCTCCAACTTTTGATTGGTGGCAGCCAGTATTCGAACGTCCACTATCACGTTCTTCTTTCCCCCGAGCCTTGAGTATTCGCTGTCTTGGAGAACATGCAGTAATTTGGCCTGCAGGACAGGAGCCATGTCGCCAATTTCATCTAAAAACAGTGTCCCGTAATTCGCAATTTCAAACTTCCCCTGTTTGAGACGGAAAGCGCCGGTGAAAGCCCCTCGCTCGTAGCCAAAAAGCTCGCTTTCAAGAAGCTCTGAGGGCAGGGCGGCGCAATTAATCTTCACAAAAGGTTTATCCTTGCGAGCGGAGCCCCTGTGAATCTCGCGAGCAACGATTTCTTTCCCCACGCCGCTTTCTCCCTGGATGAAAACAGTGACATCGGTATTGGCAACTTGCGCGATCAGGTCTTTGATCCGCATCATTTTGGAATTTAGAGCGATGAAGCGGTAATCCTCACTAAGCTGGTCATTTTGCGCGCGAAGCAATTTATTTTCTTCGACCAGCTTTTTTCGGTCCATTGCCTTTAGGATGGCAATTTCAAGCTCCGACTCTTCAAAAGGTTTGTTGAGATAGTCCGTAGCTCCCGACCTCATGGCTTCGACAATGGTTCGGGTTTCACCGATGCATGAAAGCATAATCACAGGTAATTCTTTCTCCGACTTCCGTAATCGTTTAAGAGTCTCCAACCCATCGACTTCGGGCATCAAGATGTCCATCAGTACCAGAGAAGGAGCAGGGTTCGAGGAGAAATATTCTAACGCTTCACTGCCACTAGCTACAGCGTTCACCTCGTAGCCCTTTAGCTTCAAAAGCGTCTTTAAGTAGTTTCGAATTCCCTCTTCGTCATCAACAACTAAAATGGAGGTTGGTTCATTCATAGGGTCTGCTGTTTTCAGAAATATTAGCTAAGGCGCTGTTCGGAAATAACCTGGTAGAAAAGCTCCCTCCCCAGCAGGTGTAACTTTATTTTTCACGTTTGTATTGGAAGAGATTCCCAACATTCTGAAGACCAGTCCCAAAATTTCAAGAAGGGGACAAGGGCAGCAAGAAGGTGAAACGGCTACCCGAATTCATCTGGCTATCAACCCAGATCTTTCCTCCGTGGGCATTTATGATTCGCCTGCTGATCGCCAAACCTAGCCCGAGACCAGTTCGGTCCATTTGATTCGAGGAGACCTGGGAAAACTCTTCAAAAATTTCTTGTTGATTCTCGGGAGGAATTCCAATGCCAGTGTCACTGACCTGCACCATTACGGCATTGCAACGATGGTTAGAACTTTCTCCAGTCCGCCTTCGCCTCTCTTCCTGGACCTGAAGCCGTTTCGCTATTGACGAATCCCGTTTCTCCCACAAATAGGGCCTCGCCGAAATGTAGATCTTTCCTCCAGAAGGAGTGTACTTGATCGAGTTCTCTAAAAGATTGGTCAACACCTGGTTGACCTTATCGCGGTCACACTTGACTTGAGGGAGGCCCTTTTCCAATCTCAAGATGAGAGACAACCGTTTTCTTGTCGAGGCATCTTTTTGTTGTGTAACAATCATCTTGAGATTTGTCGTTACATCGTAACTCTGATAAACAAGCTCTAATTTACCCGCTTCTATCCTGGATAAGTCAAGAAGGGAGTTAACAATTTTGATCAGACGCGTGCAACTCTGCTCCGATTCCTGCAAAACCTCCTTCTGCTCTGGAAGCAGCTTGCCCAAGCGCTCATCCAGCAAAATTCGATGATATCCTTTCATCACTGTCACTGGCGTTCGCAGTTCGTGGGTGGCGGTAGCGAGAAAATTGTTCTTTTGCTGGTTGAGATTTTGGAGGCGGGAATAAGCAAGTAACAATTCACGGTAGGTCAATTCCTTTTCCGCAATCGCTTCTTTCTGTCCTTCAAGAGATGTTTTCAGTTCATTCTGAACGCGTTCAGACTCTTCTAGAGCTGTATTGAGATCATTTTCAAGTTGAACCATTCTTAGAAGCGACGACAAATTCATCGCCAAAAGCTTGTCATGGAGCGGCTTCGAGATATAGGCGTCCCCCCCCAACTCAGACGCTTGGGCAATTTCATCGGTGCACATATTTCCCAAGAAAACAAAGGAAGGTCTTGGCACTCGGTTTCTCTGTTCCTCAATCTCGTTCTGCCAACAAGAGAGACCCGGACCCGTTTCGATTACAATTAGATTTCCATTGTAATTCTTCAAGGTAGACCGTGCATCAGCTATGTCTGATTGGGCCGAAAACTCGTGATTGAATTTAGACGCGAATTCTTCAAAGGCAGCCAAAACGGTTGGATCATGATAAATCAAGAGTATCTTCACTTAAGCTAAGCTCTTCTATCGACTGTTTCAAGGTCTTTCTTTAGCTATTTCGTTCCCATACCCCTCAACTGGGACGATTACTTCAAATTGACCATCAGCGTCTGATAGGAGCCCTTTCCTGTATTTGTTAGAGTGGGGGCATCTTCTCCCCGATTATGCCAAATCACTTCACCCGCCTGGCGTCTCTTTGTCTCCTTCCGGCCGTCAGAGTAGAGAGCCTCGTACTGGGCGTCATCGAGGAAAATAATGACCTGATCATTGGCCCGAACATGGCCTTTACGAATGTCATTCTCTTCATACACGACCCGGTTGACTTGCACTTTCGTGTTTTCCAGTACAGTCATTAATGAGGGAGTCTTGGGCTCGCATGGCATGGTGGAAAGCCCAACGCCCAATACTAGACCCGCCGTGAACAAAATGCATCCAGCCAGCATGCGAGACGAACAGGAAGAGAACATAGACTTAACGCTCCTTCAATAGGGTAAACAAGACCCGTTTGCGACAAAACCGAAGAGTCACCCAGGATGCGGAGAATCAATTGCCAGAAGAGAGAGTATCTTCATCCAAAATGAGAGCTCAGTCAATATCCGATGATTCATTCTATGTGGCGCGTTGACTATAGCATATTTTTGCAGCCTGCGACGTCGACATACTTATGAACTCATTAGTAACTGAGTAAAACCAAGAGTGATGTAAATATTGTGGCATTGAATTTTCCTCTGAGTCTGATGTTAAGATAAGACTTGCAGTGGACGAAAAGAAATTATTGCCACTGCTTCAACTATTAGGGGGCATGAAGAGTGAGGGGGAATATGCCCAAGGTAACGTTATATGGTTTCATTCGAGTCATAGCAGTCAATCTTTCCGTCGTTGGGTTATCAGCCTGGATCAGTGTGTCTCTCAATCGGTCTTTTGTTAAGGGCCGGCAGGAAACTTTTTTTGAATATGGCCGAGTGAATGGAAATCCAGTGTTGCGCCAGCTGAGCGCCGCGGAAGCCAAACAGGCGCACTCTTTTCAGACGATCGATTTGTCCGAGCTCAAGAAATTAAGAGAATCTGGAGAAGCGGTTCTTGTGGACGGCCGTTCTCAAAAAGACTATGAAATGGGGCATATTCCATGGGCTCGTTACCTAGGCGTTGCTGATTTTGAAAGGGTGTTTCCTTCTTTCGCTGAGCGTTTCTCTCTGAAAACTAAACTCGTAATCTACTGCGGGGGCGGAGATTGCAGCCTCTCACGTAAAGTGGCTGAGTTGCTTTATTCTAGAGGTTATAACGATCTTAGGATTTATTCGGCCGGGTACAGTGATTGGTTTCTGAATGGGAATCCTGTCGAAAAAGGCAAGGGTCAATGATTAACTCGAATCGCAATACCAAACTCAATGACTGAAAACATGGACCGATTCAACTTGCCCAGGTTCCTGTTCTTGGCTCGATTCATTCTTGGCCTTGTCTTTCTCTATGCCAGTTTTGGAAAGATCATGGATCCCAAGGCTTTCTCAGAAAACCTGATGGCTTACCATATTTTTGATTCACCTCTTGCTATCAAATATGTCGCTGTAACCCTCCCATGGGTAGAATGGTTTTGTGGCATTTTCTTGATCTTGGGCGTGTTCGTGCGCAGCATGGCGGTCCTGAGCAGCCTGCTCTTGCTGATCTTTCTTTTGTCGATGGCCTCCGCCCTGGTGAGAGGCCTGGAAATCAACTGCGGCTGTTTTGGCTCTGCGCATGAAACCATCGGACTTTACAGTCTTTTCCGAGATGGCCTGTTTTTCATCATGAGCCTGACGGTCTTGTTTTCCAAAGTCGACTCTTACACACTTCAAGCCTTATTCTTCAAAAGAAAAAACTCTTACTGACTTTAGTATTTTCAGAGGCGAAAGCCCTCACCCCTTCGCTCTCCCATAGGGTCCCATAGGGAGAGAGAAGTAATCAAAAAAAATATTCTCCCCTCGCCCCCATTGAGGGAGAGGCTGAAGCATTGAGTATGCTTCAGGGGGTGAGGGGGCAGTTGTCTCCATGATGCATGTTTTGGGTAGTAAGCTACCGACAC
>JBGOVH010000252.1:0-4947 GCA_041478005.1 Terriglobia bacterium
AGGACCTTTCTGCTCTCCACTCATTCCGGCTTCTGTAGGATCTTTCAAACCCGGCATAACCTTCCTCCCTTGTTAACCGGAAGACTTCAGGCGTCCTTTTGTTCTCCGGTTGAGACGATCCTCAATGGGGTCGGCTCACATAACTTTTATCGCTCGGAAGAAGACAAGACATGAGATATTTCGTTGAAGGCGTCCCTCTCCACGCGCCCCAAAAATGATTAGGCTGAACACGCCTCCCTCCAGGCTTTCGGTTAGTCATTACCCTATGGGTGGTAATTCATGACATCAAGATAAACACGGTTTGGATTTAGGCAGTGTCTGCGTGGGAACTCGTGCAGAGCTTGACCGGGCGCGTATCTCAATTTTGAGTTCGCACATTTGGTCAGAATCTAGGTTTCGAGATGGAGTATCATTAAGAAACCCATCTAAGGTAGAACGAGGGTCTACTAAATAAATAATTAGGTAGCGATTTCCATAAGAATCTAGAAGAATCCTCTTGCTTCCTATTTATTGTGGTATTAAGCTTTCCGACATACTATATGTGGTGGAAATAGCGGAAAGTGATCAGGCAGTTTGGGCCTTGGGACACGCAGCGAGTATTGCGATGACGGCCACAAAAGATTCTATATCAAAATCAAAGCAGCTTCCCTCCTATCAAATTCCAGCCAGCAATATTGGATCCTACTTGTTGAGCCGATGTTTCTTTTCGATGTTGGGAACCCAGAACAAAGCTAAAAGACCGTTGGGGTGCGAAATTCGATTGAAAGACTGCGAATAATAACTGAACAACAAGCCTCCACACCTCTGCCAGCAAATCTATGCGACTTGGCATTGATTTTGGAACAAGTCGAACTCGGGTGTCTGCAGCAATCAAAGGAAATTATCCGCTAATTGATTTTCGGACGGAGGGCGGATACGAACAAAACTGGTATCCGTCATTGATTGCTGTTCAAGGGGATCGCCTTGCTTTTGGACTTGAGGCCCAGGCAGTCCAGCATGATTCAGCCTGGGAACTCTGCCGGTCGTTTAAACGCTTTCTGACTGACGGTCATCCTCACACTGTTTTGGCCATCGGGCAGGTGAAGCTGTCTCTGCTGGAATGGCTCACTCGCTTTCTTGAGACCCTGCGAGAGAACCTGCTCTACGACAGCAATTTGGAAATTGCCCCCTCAGAACCTTTACAGGTGATGGTCGGCATTCCAACAAACGCCAATAGCAATCAGCGATTTTTAACATTGGAATCGTTTCGTCGGGCTGGGTTCGAAGTCTTGGGAATGCTCAATGAACCGTCCGCCGCGGGCATTGAGTACGCCCATCGTTATCGTCCATCGGAAAGGACCGGTCGGCCTGAGCATTTGGTCGTTTATGATCTGGGTGGAGGCACGTTTGATGTCTCGGTCATTCAGATAACTGGGCTGCGTCATGAAGTGATAGGGAGTGATGGGATTTCGCGCCTGGGCGGAGATGATTTTGACCAATTGCTCATGGAACTGGTCCTGTCCCAGCCCGCGGTGGACCCATCGATCCGGAAAGGTATTTCTTTAGCCTTGTCCGGGATTATCATTCCTCCCTTTACCTCTGCCAGTAGATCTCGGCTGTTGACTTTATGTCGCGAAGCCAAGGAAACCATTCATCCCAACACTCGAAAGATCATGGTAGATCTCGCACAAACGCGTCTTGCGGAGGATGAGGTATTGGTTTCTGTATCTGAATTTTACGAAGAGTGCGAGCCGCTGATTTCGCGAACTATCCATGCGACGGAATCGGCTCTGCATTCTGTTCTTGGGGAATCAGCAACTGATTTTGATAACCTGGCCTGTGTCTACCTGGTGGGCGGCTCCTGCGATCTTCCCATCCTGGCTCGATCTCTGAAAGAACATTTTGGGCGAGTGCGACGGTCTCCCTATCCTGCTGCAGCCACGGCGATCGGTTTGGCTATCGCTGCCGACCAGGAGAGTGGTTATACCCTTGAAGAGCAGTTCAGCCGCTTTTTCGGTGTGTGGCGCGAAGGTGATGACGGTTCAAAGATTGCCTTTGATCCCATATTTGCCAAGCAAACCGTCTTGCCACGTCCCGGTCAGCCACCTCTCACCGTCACCCGCTGCTATCATCCCGTTCACAACGTCGGACACTTTCGCTTTCTAGAATGCAGCCATTTGAACAATTTGTTAGAGCCCAATGGTGACGTTGTTTCTTGGGATGAGGTCTTCTTCCCCTTCAATCCACGTTTGGGTGAAGAATCCCATTTGGAACAGATTCCCATACAGCGTTGCCCAGAGGTCGGAACGCTTTGGGTCGAAGAAGTTTATCAATGTGATGCCGAGGGAATCATCGAGGTGACGATTTCGAATCAGACCTCTGGTCATGCCAGAAGGTTCCGGATTCGGCAGGGCATCGAAAGTTTCACTGCAGAAAGAAGAATGAGCCGCCGGTCCTAAAAGAGATTGATTGAGGAATCCGAATGTCTAACGCAAACTTCTTTGCTGGCGTGGATCTCGGCGGAACGAAAATCAATGTCACACTCTTGGGTGAGGATGGCGTATTTTGCATTGGCGGGATGCTGGAGGCGCCGTCTTTGGTAGAACAGGGCCCCTCAGTGACTCTCAAGCAGATGGAGGCTGTGCTCCATCGGGCTGCCGACGTTTCCGGGGTTAGCTTGAGCAACATCAAAGCGATCGGTCTCGATACCCCTGGGCCGGCCAGTGTCGACGGCGTAATCTCAGCCCAGGGCTCGACAAACTTTGGTCATGGGGGTTGGGCGCGATTTCCAATTCGTGAGGCGTTTCAGCAAGCCGTCGGCTTCCCCACGGTGTACGCTAATGATGGGAATGCCGCAGCACTCCACTGTCACCGGGTAAAATTTGGACGAGATTCAAAATTCTCTTCGATGACCGCTGCAGTGGGGACCGGTCTCGGAGGAGGAATCGTTGTGAATGGGCAACTTGTGGTCGGAACGGCTGGCTTCGCCGCCGAGATTGGACACGTCGTTCTCCCAACACGCCCCCTCGTGGAGCCTGACCAGCCGATGCCGATGTGCAACTGTGGACGCGAAGGAGACGCGGAGTCGTGGGCTTCTCTCACTGCTATCCGGAAAAACCTGCTGCCCTATTACCTCCCAAAGTATCCGGATCACCCGCTTTGGAAGGTTGAGGAGGCAGGTGGAGAGCGAGCGAAGCGCGTCCGTTCTTTCGGGGAGAGCGGTGATGAAATGGCTCGACTGATCTTCAAGAAGCAAGCCATCGCCCTGGCCGTGTTGTTCGACGTCGCCATGCAGTTTCTCGACCTGGACGCATTTTTTGTAGGAGGAGGGGTTATGCAGACAAATCCAGAGTTTCGAGACTGGTTTCTCCGGGTGATTCGCGAATATCTCCCGCTGCGTGATGAACAGAGAGAGGTAAGCGTAGAGATTGCTCCTGACGGAGACATGGCCGGCGCGCGCGGGGCAGCACGTCTTGCGCTTGAAACGGGGGGTGCCGTCGTTTAGGTTTAGCACCGCGCGCACGAGGTTGTGCGGCCTGCGGAATTGCCCCCCTTAGCCGTCAGCGGCTTCAAAGGCGAGATGATGTTCACATCTGGCTCTTGAAGAAATTCAGACCCTGCTCCAGCGTCGTTCTGAAATAACCTGGTGGAAAAACTCCCCTCCTCAGCTGAGGAGGGGCTGCGCTGGCCTCAGCCAGCGCGGGGTGGTGGGACGCCACGTCGGGCGTCACGTGCAGCATCGGGGGCAAACCACCCCTGCCGTGACCTTTGGCCACAACTTCCCCTCCTTAACCAAGGCGGGGAATTTTTGGCGCAACTTATTTCTCAACGACTACTAAGTACCATCTTGCTTCTATCTGCATTCAATATCCCAAATGTTTGTTCTTTCGTTCCTGGCAAGCGTTGAACACAAAGTTGTCTCATCAGGAGTTGCAAACTCAACCTCCCGAAGCTTTGATGAACGAAAGCGCTTCCTCGATGACCTGCCCGTCATCAAGTATGGGCATGTGCCCTTTACCTATTGTGGTGATGAGTTGTGAGTTCTTCCAAACTCCGGTGAGGTCCAATGCATTGTGGTAAGGAAGTAAATGATCATTTTTATCATGCACAATCAGCAGGGGCGGCGTCTTCAGGTGAGGCACAATGCGAACGGCTTCAAGGCTTTCGATGCTTCTACCAAATTTCTTTTCAAAAACAAGTTTTATTTTTTCAAGAACCTTATCCGAAATTTGTAGTCTGCTGGCCAAATAATCCAGCGGCCCTCTGATCCCATTCAGAGCCGAAAAGAAAACGGCTTTCTCGATCTTGAGGCCTCTTTCCAGAACAAGCAACGTGGCTGCAGCACCGAGGGAATGAGCGATGATTCCATAAACCGGACCAATCTTGTCGGTAACAGCCAAGATGGAATCCGCATAGTCCATCAAATCCATATGGCTGCCGGAAGATCGACCATGGGCCGGCGCATCGAAGGCAACAACCCTATATCCAGACTTGATAAGAGGGTCTATTAGACTGCTGAAACGCAACCCCCGGCTGCTCCATCCGTGAACACAGAGTATGGTGGGGCCGCTTCCCCATTCCATGACGGCCAATTTATGATTCTTATGTTCCATAAAATAAGAATTGGCACTTGCCAGCCAGAGACTCTCATGAGCTCGGATTTCGGACCGCCGCGGCTTGGTGAAGAGCCACACTGCCAGGCTCATGGCAACCGATGGAGCGAGTTTTCCTCCAACCCTAAAACCTACGCGAAGGAGCCTCGTCACAAAGCGGGATGCTCGATCGCTGCTCATTGAAGTGTTGCCGCTAAGAACCATTCGAACTCGCTGCCTCTTTCAAACCGATCCAAGCCTAGCCCTAGTGGACGGGATCGACTCGTGACATGCTGTCTCCCCAAAGGGTGAACCCTGCCCAAAAGTAAGGTGACAACTGTCCTCTTTCTTTGATGATGGCCAGCTTTGCATTTCG
>JBGOVH010000243.1:0-5013 GCA_041478005.1 Terriglobia bacterium
ATTGGAGACTTCTTTCTGAGATATCCGGATCATGTTATTTAAGGCGCTAAGCGCTGCAGTCTACGGGATTGATGCCTATATCGTGGAGGTGGAGGTTGACGTTTCGGCTGGCAATGGGATTTTCTTGACTGTGGGTCTGCCGGATGCGGCTGTAAAAGAAAGCAAGGAGCGGATTAAGGCTGCCATTAAGAACTGCGGCCTGGATTATCCCTTTCAGAATATCACGGTTAATCTGGCGCCAGCAGATATCAAGAAAGAGGGCTCCGCTTTCGATCTGCCCATGGCGATTGGAATCCTGGGAACCAATGGCACACTCCAGAGAAAAGACTTGAGTGACTCTCTTTTCCTGGGAGAACTTTCTTTAGATGGAGGATTGAGGCCGATCAAGGGCGCTCTCTCGATCGCTGTGGCGGCTCAGCAGAAGGGAATTCGCAATTTGATTCTGCCATTTGACAACGCCCGTGAAGCTGCCGTGGTGAACGGAATCTCTGTTTTTGGGATGAAGAGTCTTCCCCAGGTTCTGGATCTGGTCAACCGGACCGATGTCTTTGAGCCGATGAGAGTCGATCCAGAATCCTTATTGAATGAGGCTCAGGCTTACCTGTTGGATTTCAGAGATGCCAAAGGCCAGCTCCATGCCAAACGGGCGCTAGAGGTGGCCACGGCAGGTGGGCATAATATTCTCTTGATCGGTCCTCCGGGGTCTGGCAAGACAATGCTGGCCAAGCGGATTCCAACCATTCTACCACCGTTGAGTTTTGATGAAGCCATCGAGACCACCAAGATTCACTCCGTCAGTGGAGTCTTGGGGGAAGGGTCGGGCCTGGTGAGAGGGCGACCGTTTCGTTCTCCCCATCACACCATTTCCGATGCCGGGCTGATTGGCGGGGGCGCCATCCCTAAACCCGGTGAGGTCAGCTTAGCGCATAATGGTGTCCTTTTCCTGGACGAACTCCCCGAGTTTGCCCGCAACGTGCTTGAAGTTATGCGCCAGCCTTTGGAAGATGGCCAGGTGACCATTTCGCGAGCCAATAGTTCTTTAACCTTTCCGGCCCGGTTCATGTTGGCTGCTGCCATGAATCCCTGCCCTTGTGGCTTTTTTAACGATCCCACCCGGGAATGTTCCTGCACTCCACCGTTGATTCAGCGCTACATCTCTAGAATTTCGGGGCCGTTGCTGGACAGGATTGATATCCACATTGACGTCCCAGCCGTCAAATATGCGGATCTAGCCGGGAAATCTCCCGGTGAAGGCTCAGCCGAGATCCGACGACGGGTTACCGAAGCGCGAAGAATTCAGCAAGAGCGCTTCCGCGATCAAAAGATTTATTCCAATGCGCAGATGCCTCCCCGCCTCATTCGTCAATATTGCGAAATTGGAGAAGATTCCCGCAAGCACCTTGAACATGCAATGACTAAGATGGGCTTGAGCGCTCGCGCCTATGATCGTATCTTGAAAGTTTCCCGCACTCTAGCCGATCTCGACCATTGCCAGAACATTGAAGCCCGGCACATCTCCGAAGCCATTCAATACCGCAGTCTGGACAGGAATTATTGGGCGTGAGACAAGCGAGAAATGGCATGCAAACTCGGCATACTTATTCTGGTACCAGTCGCTGCATGCTCATGCGTCGAATCCCAACCGGCCTCCCGAGTCGGTTACCGAAGCTGTAGATAAGGGTCTGTTGTACTATGGGGAACTGGCAACTCACCCTATTAGGACTGTGATCGACATGGAATCGTGAGAGCGATCTGTGGAGTCAGGTGGTAAACCGGGGGTGATGTGTTTTCTCTTTATCCTTAATACTGAGAGAACAGGATTCTCTCTTGCTCGTCGAGGACCTCGGCAACTTCAATTTTCATCGCAAGATTGCCAAGTTTCCTTTGGAGTATAGTGCTGTGTCTGGCAGCGGCTAGTGCCTCATTTGGAGTCTGGAATTCAAGGGAATTGATTTTCTCGTTGTCATAATAGACGGTTACCCGATACATTTTGGCTCCCGTCTCAAGCTACGGACCATCTAACTAATTATTTGAACATCCCATCCAAAAAAGAAAGGATCTCTCATTGCTGAGAGACCCTTTTCGTAATTAGATCTTCACCACTTCTGTGGCCTGCAGGCCTTTTGGCCCTTTGGTGACCTCAAACTCTACCGCCTGGCCCTCTGTGAGAGACTTGAAGCCCGCTTCTTGAATTGCCGAGTGGTGGACGAAGACATCGTCTCCAGAGGAGCGTTGGATAAAACCAAACCCCTTGGCATCGTTAAACCATTTTACCGTACCTTGTTCTTTCATCTTTCTTCCTTATTCCTTTATTGAATTGAATATTTTTGTCTTCTCCGCTTCTGCTAACTCAAGGCCCGGGGGGGTCACCACCGCAAATAAAAAAAGCCACAAAATCAAGAGCTTTGTGGCCTTCAACTGTTTGATGAGATCACAAAAACCGATCAAGACAACATTAATATACAGGACAGAAATCTGAAATGCAATAAAATATTTCCTAAGTTAGGAATCAGTTCTTTCCTCCTCGGTTTGGCCTGCAAGGTTCGAGGGCTCGTGCAATGTATCGCAGAGGTCACGACCCCAATGGTTAATATGCAGGCAATCGATCCATCATTTCTTTCATGGTTGGCAGGGAGGAATCCTTTGGGGACAGGGTAGGGTTCCCCATCGGCCAACTGATATTGATATCTGGATCGTTCCAAATGATTCCTAGTTCGTCAGCGGGATCATAAAAGTCGGTGCATTTGTATTCGACATGGGCTGATTCGCTGGTCACGGCAAACCCGTGGGCGAAACCGGGCGGGACATAAAGCTGGCGAAGATTGTCTCCAGAGAGAATGAAACTCATCCAGCGTCCAAAAGAAGGGGAACCGCGACGAATGTCAACGGCTACATCAAAGATTTCACCGGCGATCACGCGGAGCAGTTTTCCCTGTGGCCGGTTGCGTTGGGAATGAAGTCCGCGCAAGGTCCCGTGGACAGAAAAAGAATGGTTGTCTTGAACAAATGGTAGAGAGATTCCGCACTCTCGATACTTCCGTGCATGGTAGAACTCAAGGAAGAATCCCCTTGAATCCCCATAGACATCCGGCTCAAGAATGATGACCTCCGGAAGTTCGGTGGGCAGGAACTTCATGAAATTCAGGCCTCCTTTTCAGCGATTCTCATCAAGTATTGCCCGTACTGATTGCCTTTCATAGTGTCAGCCAATCGCAAGACATCTTCAGTAGTGATATAACCCATGTTCAAGGCGATCTCTTCCACACAAGAAACCATGAGCCCTTGCCGCTCCTGTAAAGTTTGAATAAAGATCGAAGCTTGAAGCAGCGATTCGTGAGTTCCTGTGTCCAGCCACGCGATGCCTCGACCAAATTTCTCCACATGCATCTTCCCGCCCCGCAAGTATTCCATGTTCAGGTCGGTAATTTCCAACTCGCCGCGAGCAGAGGGCTTTAGCTGGGAAGCAATTTCCACGACCTGGTTGTCATAGAAATAAAGGCCGGTCACTGCGTAATGGGAGAGCGGCTTGGCAGGCTTTTCCTGAAGGCTGATCGCTTTGCCTGCCGAATCAAAGGTAACCACTCCATATCTCTCGGGATCGCGCACTTGGTAGGCAAAGACGGTGGCCCCGGAGGTGCGTTCGGTAGCATTTCTGAGATAACGCGGCAACCCATGCCCATAGAAAATATTGTCCCCTAAGACTAGCCCTGCAGGCTCATCGCCAAGGAATCGTTTTCCAATAAGAAACGCCTGCGCGATTCCCTCGGGTCTGGATTGCACCTCATACTGTATTTCCAACCCCCACTGGCTGCCGTCTCCCATTAACCACTGAAACGCCGGCTGGTCATGATGGGTGGTGATGACCAGGATCTGCCGAATCCCGGCCAGCATTAGCGTTGAGAGCGGATAGTAGACCATGGGCTTGTCGTAGACAGGCATTAATTGCTTGCTGACGGCTCGAGTCAGCGGATAAAGGCGAGTGCCTGAACCACCCGCCAGAATGATCCCTTTCCTCATCGTGGTTGCTCCGTTTTCAAGCCTAGCCGCTCGCGGTCATATTTGCCCTGCTGCACTGCCTCGCACCACAGGCGATTCTCATGGTACCACCTTACGGTTTTGGCCATTCCTTTTTCAAAACTGTAATTAGGCTTCCAGCCCAGTTCCCGGCGGATTTTTCCGGCATCGATTGCATAGCGTCGATCATGACCGGGACGGTCTTTGACGAAAGTCTTCAGCGCACCATAACTGGTCAAGCCTTGTTTTTGTAAAGCTGCGTTACGGGATGCCGGCAGAATCTCTTCCAGACAGGCACAGATGTGATCGACCACCTGCAAGTTAGTTTGCTCGTTTCCCCCGCCAATATTGTACTTATCCCCCGCACGTCCCTGCCTGAGCACCAGCAGGATGCCAGCGCAATGGTCTTCGACATAAAGCCAGTCTCGAATGTTTCCTCCGTCTCCATAAATAGGAAGAGGCTTGCCCTCCATGGCGTTGAGCAGTACCAGCGGGATGAGTTTTTCCGGAAACTGGTAAGGCCCATAATTGTTTGAGCAGTTCGTAATCAAGAGGGGAATGCTGTAGGTTTCATAGTAGGAGCGAACCAGGTGGTCGGCAGAGGCCTTGGATGCGGCGTAAGGCGAGTTGGGCGCATAGGGAGTAGCCTCGGAAAAACTCCCCTCCTGCTTCAGTGTGCCGTAAACTTCGTCGGTTGAAACATGCAGAAAGCGGAATCGAGCTTGTGATTCCCGATCGAGATTCTTGTAGAACTTTCTGGAAACTTCCAGCAGCTCAGACGTTCCCACAATGTTTGTGGTCACGAAGGGGCGCGGATCATCGATCGAGCGATCCACGTGAGTTTCTGCGGCAAAGTTAATAACAGAATCCGGATGATGCTCCCTGAATAGGGTTTCAAGACAGGTGGGGTCGACAATATCTCCCCTCACGAAAAAGAAACGAGGGTCTCTGCTGAGGTCATCCAGACTACTTAGGCTCCCAGCATACGTCAGTTTGTCC
>JBGOVH010000119.1:0-7109 GCA_041478005.1 Terriglobia bacterium
CAGACCCAAACTCTACGCCGTGCTCAATACCAAAAAGGGATTACAGAGTCTCTGCAATGAGGAATTGGGGCGTCGTCAAGTGGTAAGACACAGGTCTTTGGCACCTGCATTCGGAGGTTCGAATCCTCCCGCCCCAGCCAAAATCGTTTGCCCACTTCTTCCATCGGAAACCTCAGCGAGTTTGCCAATTATAGTGACATCTCTTCAATCTGCTCCGCCTGCGAATGTCTCCTTCACCCCGGCTTCGGCACCCCCAAAAAGGGAGAGGGAAGGTGTGAAAAAATTGTAGAGGCCGCTCTCAGAGCGGCAGGTCCGTTCTGAGAACGAACGCTACACCAGCGCTTTACGGTTTTTACGTTTCCAACGCAAGGAGGTTCTCGCCATTTTTTCCCATCCTTCAGGGGGTGGGGGATGAGGGGTTTTTGTCACATAGTTATGCAATCGAAATAATAATGGGAGTGGAACGAGCTTGCACGACGACATAAAGATTTTTACAGGGACCGCTCATCGTCCACTGGCGGAGGAAATATGTGATACGCTTGGATTGCCCTTAGGCAATTCATCGGTAACGCGATTTAGTGATGGTGAGGTTTATTTTCAAATTCTGGAGAATGTTCGCGGAGAGGATGTATTCGTCATTCAACCGACGTGCCGTCCCGTAGATTCTACGCTGGTTGAACTGCTCTTAATGATCGATGCATTCAAACGATCTTCCGCAAGGAGAATTACAGCCGTACTTCCCTATTTTGGCTACGCCAGACAGGATCGAAAGGACAAGCCACGGGTCCCGATTTCGGCAAAGCTGGTAGCCAATCTACTATCCACTGCGGGAGCCAGTCGGGTGTTGACCATGGACCTGCATGTTCCCCAGATCCAGGGCTTTTTTGATATCCCTGTCGACCACCTTTTTGCCTCCCCTGTTCTGGTCGATTATTTTCAGAAGATGGAATTGCCCGACGTCATAGTCGTTTCTCCAGATGCCGGGGGAACAGAAAGAGCCAGGGCTTATGCCAAGAAACTTAATACCGACCTTGCCATTATCGATAAACGCAGGGGTGAAGCCAACGAGCCTGAAGTGGTGCATGTTGTCGGGGAGGTAGAAGGCCGGACTGCCCTGATTGTCGATGACATGGTTGATACGGCTGGAACTTTGGTGAAGTCGGCAGAGGCTCTGCTGGGAAAGGGAGCCAAACAGGTATACGCCTGCTGCACACACCCAGTTTTATCAGGGCCTGCCTTGCAAAGAATCAAGGAGTCGTGTTTGGCTGAGGTTGTGGTGACCAATTCTATTCCACTCTGGAGAGAAGCGGTCAATCTCGATAGGGTCCGGGTCCTCAGTGTGGCGACCCTTTTGGGGAAAGCCATAAAGTCGATTCATGAAGAAAGTTCCGTGAGTTCCTTATTTATTTGATTGATCATAAGACTTGATGATAGGTGTCGGGTTTCAAGTGAGACTCGGTACTGAAAGTAGAGAGGTGAATGGAAAATGCAACAATTTAGCGTATCCGCAGAAATTCGGAGTGGAAGAGGAAAAAATGCTTCTCGGCAGCTCAGGATGGCAGGGCAGATCCCGGCCGTATTGTACGGACAAAAGGAAGATACGGTGGCTTTGGCACTAAGCCCCAAGGAACTCTCGGCTATTTTACACTCAGGCACAGGTCACAATACGATTTTTTCCCTGAAGGTTCAGGGCGCCGCCGCAACCAGTGTTATGTTGAAAGAATGGCAGCATGACCCGATCAAGGGGAATCTGCTTCATGCTGATCTGCTGAGAATCGCAATGGATGAAGCACTGCAGGTGAAGGTTCCTATTACAACGGTTGGCGAGGCCAAAGGTGTCAAATTGCAGGGTGGAATTTTTGAATTTGTCCTTCGTGAAGTTGAGGTGGAATGTTTGCCCGCCGACATTCCCGAGAACATAACGATTGACATTTCAAATCTTGAAATTGGAGCCAATTTCCGTGTTTCCGACTTGCCGGTCAATCCGAAAGTGAAGATTCTTTCTGAGCCAGATCTAGTTGTAGCCCACGTCATTTCACCCAAGGAAGAAAAAGTTCCCGAGCCAGCCATCGAAGTGGTTGCGGCCGAACCCGAGGTCATTAAGAAGGGCAAGGTTGCCACCGAAGAAGAGCCTGAGGAGCCGAAGACGGCTTCTAAGGCTGAGGACAAAAAGGAAAAGAAGTAAAAGAAGTAAACGGATGAACCGCTTTTGGTTGGAACCCCTTGTCGATAAGCTGCAAAAAGCTGGTGGTAGGTCTCGGCAATCCTGGTTTGAAATATAAGAATACGCCGCACAACTTGGGTTTTGAAGTGATGAATTCACTTGCCAAGGAGGACCATGCGGGCTGGTCGGAGAGGAATCTTGCCCAGCTGGCGGAAACGCAAATAGAGAATTGCCGCTTGGTTTTAGTAAAACCCCGGACTTATATGAACTTGAGTGGCCAGGCTGTGAAGTTTGTCATGGACGAGTTCGAGCTCTCTATGGAAGACTTGGTCGTCGTTTGTGATGACATGGCTTTGCCCTTGGGGAAAATCAGGATTCGGGGACGTGGAAGTGCGGGTGGACATAACGGCTTGAAATCCATCATTGAGTGCCTGAGTCGGAATGATTTTGTTCGAATCCGGCTTGGAGTGGCCCCTGAAAGCAAGCCAGAGGATATGGCTGATTATGTCCTTACCCCATTTCCCGGTAGTCTTAGAGATACAGCGGAACAACTCGCTAGGCAGGGCAAGGAGGCTGTTAAAATGGTATGCTCATTAGGGCTGCATAGGGCAATGGACCATTTTAATTGAATCTAGATTGAATCTCGGGTGTGCGGGTGTTTGCCTGCTTTCACCTATTTCCAATATTGACAGGAGTCGAGAAAGTAATGAGAAATTACGAAATCATTTTTATCCTGAAGCCGAGTTTCACAGATGAGGAGATTGACAAGCTGATTGCCCAGATGGAAGGCATTATCAAGGCTCAGCAAGGAGAGGTCTTGGGTGTGGAGAAAATGGGAAAAAAGAAACTGGCCTATCGAATCGGCAAGATGGATGAGGGCCACTATATTCTTTTTCGAGTTATTGGTAATGGGGAATGCGTCAAAGAGTTTGAACGGCGCCTCAAGGTGGCTGATTCAGTCATTCGCTATATCACCGTGCGAGTAGATGAATCTATGAAACGTTTCGACAAGATTAAGGCGGCTCGATTAAAAAAAGTGAGACGGAAGTCAGCGGGAGCTGAGTCTGAAGCCGCAGCGTCCGTGATTTAGTCAAGCAATTTCAAAAGGAGATTTCTTATGGCTTTTGTGAGGAAACCTGCAACACCTGGCGCAGGCCCAAGAAAGCAGTTCATCCGGCGCAAAAAGGTCTGCAAGTTTTGTGTTGAAAAAATAGATCATATTGACTACAAGGAAACCCGGCTTCTGTCTCAATTTATCCCCGAGCGGGGGAAAATCCTCCCGCGAAGGATCTCAGGAGTATGTGCTCCTCATCAGCGAAAACTTATGGAGGCGCTTAAAAGAGCAAGAAACATTGCCTTCATTCCTTTTGTGTCTGATTAAGATTGAATTGAGTTAGGGTTTTTCCATATTATTTCTTGGGGAGTCATTGAATCATGGAAGTTATCTTAAGAGAAAGAATTGAAAAGTTGGGAACAAAGGGTGATGTCGTCAAAGTGAGTCCGGGTTATGCCCGCAACTTTCTTTTGCCCAAGAGACTGGCAGTTCTGGCAACAGACGCCAACAGGCTGCAAATTGAGCAGGAAAAGGCTGCAGCCGTCCGGCGTGGAGCCAGGGAACAACAGGAAGCTGAGTCTCTAGCTCATCAGTTGTCCAAAGTCTCTATCCAGGTCAGTCGAAAGGTCGGAGAGCACAATGTCCTTTATGGATCCGTGACCTCCATGGACATTGCAGAGCTATTAGAAGCCAAAGGATTCACAGTCGATCGAAGGAAGATTGATCTCACAGAACCGCTCAAATCGATTGGGCAATTTGATGTCCCCATCAAACTGCACCGAGAGGTCACAGCCTTTGTGAGACTAGAAGTTGTCAAGGAAGAATAAGTCCCTCTAGGTCTTGTTCTATAATTATCCGATAGACTCCTCCGTTCCGCCTTCCGAGGCGGGGACGCAGAGGCTGTCAATTTTGATCCCTCCTCTTCAAACCCTGATTTCCTGTAAAAGACAATGCCCGCCGATATCACTCTGGAAAAGGGGCTCCCACATAATTTAGAGGTTGAGCGTAGTGTTTTGGGAGCCATTCTTCTCGATAACGGGCTGATCAACGAAGCAGTACAGCTGCTGAAGAAAGAAGATTTTTATCTTGGAAGTCATAGGCTGATTTTTGAGCATATGCTCAAGCTTTCTGAAGACTCCAAAGCGATCGACATCCTCACCCTAAAGGAAGAACTTCAAAAAGGCGGCCAGCTAGAGAATGTCGGAGGCGCGTCATATATTTCTTCTCTCATTGACGGCGTACCCAGGCTGGCAAATATAGGGTTTTACGCCAAGATCGTTCAAGATAAGGCCACCCTTCGGAAACTCATCAAGCAATCAACTGAGACGATTAATTCTTGTTACGACCAGCAGGAAGAAGCTGCCGCCATTCTGGATTTGGCGGAAAAGGCCATTTTTGATCTTGCGGAAGATAATATTCGAACTGGCTTTGTTCCTCTGAACGAGCTGGCCAGGCGCACCTTGAAAAAGATCGAGCTTGCGGCCAACCGGCGGAATATGATCACCGGAATTCCCACGGGGTTCAAGCAGTTCGATGATTTGACTTCTGGATTACAGCAATCGGAACTCATTATTGTTGCAGCACGCCCTTCGATGGGGAAAACTTCGTTCTGTCTGAACATCGCAACACATGCGGCGCTTGTTGCCAAGAAGTGTGTGGGAATCTTTAGTCTGGAGATGTCAAGCGACCAACTCTTGCTCCGCATGATCTGTTCCGAAGCGCACATTGATGCCCAAAAACTCAGGACCGGTTACCTAAGCAAGGAAGAATGGAAAAAGATGGCCACCACGTTGAATCTACTCTCTCAGGAAAAAATCTTTATCGATGACACGGCGGGCATCAATCTGCTTGAGATGCGTGCCAAAGCCAGAAGGTTAAAGGCTGAGCATGGGCTTGATTTGCTGGTGGTAGACTATCTTCAACTCATGTCCGGAGGCAAAAGCCGCTTCGAGAATCGCAACCAAGAAATCTCCACCATTTCCAGGGGCCTCAAAGGATTAGCCAAAGAGTTGGACATCCCTTTGATCGCACTGTCTCAATTAAGCCGTGCTCCGGAGCAAAGGAGTGGGGATCACCGACCTCAGCTCTCGGATTTGCGCGAGTCCGGATCCATCGAACAAGACGCCGATTTGGTAGCCTTTATTTTCCGGGAAGAGTTATATAAACCCAGCGATGAGAATCGTGGGACTGCCGAAATCATCATTGGCAAGCAACGAAATGGACCGATTGGGTCCGTGGATCTTGCATTCATTCGAGAATTCACACGTTTTGAGAATCTCTTCCGCGAAAGAAACTAATACTAATTCGCTTTCATAGACTAAAGAATGTGATAGACTTCTTCCAGCTGAAAACTGCGAAGGAGTTTGTCATGCGAAAGACCAAACTAGAAAGTCATCTCAGCCGCAAGCAACTTCGGAACCGCATGCTGGAAACCCAAGATCGTTGGCAGTTTCAACGCTGGCAGTCCCTATACCTGACCAGCCAGGGACTACCGGCCCAGCAGGTGGCCGATTATGTGGGCGTCAGCCCAGGGACCGTGCACCAATGGATTTTCCAATATAACCACCAGGGAGCCGAAAGCTTGAGACTGCAAGGCCGCGGCGGACGTCGCTTCGGGCTTCTGACCTTTCAAGAGGAAGCCACTTTACTAGAAAGCCTGCGCTCCCAAGCCGAACAAGGCCAAGTGGTAGCTGCTTTTTCGCTGCGAGCCCTAGTGGAAAAGAAAGTAGAGCAGACCGTCTCGAAAGATTATCTCTATGATCTACTCCATCGCCATGGTTGGCGCAAGGTGGCGCCGCGTCCCCAGCATCCCCGGGCGGATCCAAAAAAGCAAGCCGCCTTCAAAAAAAACTTCCGCAGTTGGTGGGAGCCACCGCCCAGAGTTTCTCCGCCGAAGACTCCCGACCCTTGAAAACCTTTTTTCAGGATGAAGCACGCTTTGGAAGAATGACCGATCCGGTGAGCTGTTGGGCTCCAGCCGGGCTTCGACCCCTGGTGAAAACTCATATGATCCGCGAATACACCCATGTCTTCAGCGCCGCTTGCCCCAGCGACGGCCAGACCTTTTCCTTAATCCTGCCCTTTGCCGATACGCCCGCCATGCAACTCTTTCTCCAGGAGCTTTCCCAACAGTTTAAAGACTGTCGGCTGGTGGTGGTGATGGATCAGGCGGCCTGGCATCGCAGCAAAGACCTGGGCGAGTTTGAAAACATTCGCATCCTTTTTCAACCCGCCCACTCACCCGAACTCAATCCGGTGGAGCATCTCTGGGAACACATCCGGGAAAAGCATCTGAGAAACCATTGCTGGTCCTCTCTGGAAGAGCTAGAGCAACAGTTGGAAGCCATCCTCAAAGAGCTCGCGACCTCGGCTGACACAATTCGGAGTCTGGTCGGATTTCATTGGGCTATTATTTAGCGTATGACAGCGACTTAGTATGAGTACTAGCTGGGTGGAAGCTGTCTAAGAGCAGTGGGTACATTAAAGAACTTAGCGATTGTGGGCTTTTCGATGCCGAGCTCGCAGGCAGGGAGGAGTTGAAAGCCAGCATTCTTTGTGCATTCCAGACCCTCCAATCAACGGAGGGGCGCGGGAGGGTATTGTCAAGTTAATCCATTTCAGGTCGCAACATGGATAATTGGTAGTCTCTAAGTTATTGATTCTTGGTTCTAGTGCAAGCTGCTCTCGCTCCAAAAACGAGGGAATATTCCTTAAGTTGACAAAACCAATGCTAGTCATTAAAGGGAATAGTCAGGGGTTGCCTATGCGCTTCACAATCTGAAGGGAGTTGAAAGGGGTTGGTCCTTTGGGGTGGTTGTATCAAGGTCAGGACTGGATCACTGGGACAATCGTCAAGCAAGATTCTCCCTCATTCAAAAGGCGAATCACGAA
>JBGOVH010000278.1:0-4718 GCA_041478005.1 Terriglobia bacterium
ATGTATGAACGAGGAACTGGATATGGGACGCACGGTACTCACCGCCACACAACTGATTCAAAAAATCCAGGCCGAGCATTGGGGAAAGTTTCGCCGGGCCTTGCGGCGAGAGGATCAGGAAATCCTGGACCGGTTATTTGACCGCGCCCAATATCATGCCCAGGCCATGGCCTACGCGGCTATGCCGGTTCCCATGGAGCCCATCCTGGTTTCTATGATTATTGAACTGCAACGGGACCTGATGCAGCTGCAGAAGCAACTCAACGGAAAAAACGGCGAGGGAAGAGAATAAACCACCAAGACACCAAGGCACAAAGAGGCTTCTGGGAAGTGATGAGAGGACCCACACCAGTGTAAGACTTACTTGCTCTGCAGGGGAACAGAACAGGATGTACAGGGTAGACAGGATTGAAACATATTCTATTGCTCATAAAACATTCGTTAATGGCTTACTATCAAGTGACAACTTGATAACTTATCTTGTTAATCCTGTCCATCCTGTTTCTTAGACCCGCAAGACTATCTGCTCTGGAACGGGTGTCACAATTTTAATTCTCGTTTTACAGTTTGAGTTCTTCTTTGTGTAGTGTCTTTGTGGTTCATGTCCTGCATTCCATGAAAACTAGAAAGATTTCAGGCTGGTTGTTTGATGCTTATTCCAACTCGAAAGGGATGACGATTTGGATCATTGATGAAAATGGGGAGATGCACCGCTGTTTTTGTTCCTACCAGCCAGTTTTCTATCTAGCGGGCGATTTCCGTTTGTTAAAACACTCTTACGAATGGTTCCGCAAACTGCAAATCGATTTGGAATTGTCCATCGTGGAGAAACGGGAATTTTATTCAAACGCCCTGGTTCCGGCACTTGAGGTCAAAGTCATCAACCCGCTGCACTACATGCCACTGGTGCAGCGGGTGCTGCGTTTGGTCAAGCGATTAGAGCCTTGTACCTGCGATATTCCGTTGCCACAGCTTTTCTTTTTTAATTCCGGGCTATTTCCGCTGTGCCACTTGACCGCTGCCCTCGATCCAGAGGGGCAACTTTTGGAATACCAGGTGCTCGATGCGCCGAAAGATACCGAATATTCTTATCCGCCACTGCGCGTACTGCAACTGCGCCAAGAAGGAGAAAACTATAATCCGGCCCACGGTCGAAAAAGCCCATTAATCGCCGAGATCGACGGACGGCAGATGGTGTTGGAAGAAAGTACACTGGTCGAGGAAATCCAGCGGCTGCTAAAAACTTATGATCCCCACCTGATCCTCACCGAGTGGGGGGACTCGTTTCTCATCCCGCACCTTTTGGAGCTGGCGAAAAAGCAAAAGCAGGTTCTCCCCTTTGACCGGGAGACAGGGGTTAAACCACGTGGCCTAAGGGGGCGCAGTTATTTCACCTACGGCAAGATTGTTTACGTGGCGCCAGAAATTGACTTCCAGGGGCGCTGGCACATTGACCGCATCAACAGCTTCATTGCGCATGAATCCGGCCTGGAAGGGCTCTTTGAACTGGCGCGTCTTTCGAAAATTCCGATTCAGCGTATTGCTCGGGTCAGCACTGGCACCTGCATCTCGGCCATGCAGTTGGAAGTGGCGCTTAAGGACAACTGCCTAATTCCTTATCGCAAACACCAGGCCGAGGATTTTAAAACTGCTGAGGAGTTGCTCATCATTGACAAAGGAGGGCTGACCTATCAACCCGTGCTCGGGATTCATGAAAATGTGGCCGAGTTGGATTTTGCAAGTATGTATCCCACGCTCATGACAAAGTTTAATCTGAGTCCGGAAACGCTGGACTGTTCGTGCTGTCCCGATGCGCCACGAGTTCCGGAAGCCGGCTATCGCATTTGCCAAAAGCGCCTGGGACTGATTCCGAAGACACTGCACACCGTGCTCGAAAAGCGGCTGGTTTACAAGCACCTGAAAAGGCATGGGGCTGATGCCGTGATTCGAGGTATTGCTGACCGGAAGCAATGTGCTCTCAAGTGGCTGCTGGTCACCTGTTTCGGTTATCTGGGATATAAGAACGCCCGCTTTGGCAAAATCGAAGCTCATGAAAGCACTACTGCCTATGGCCGCGAGATGCTGCTCACCGCCAAGGAGTACGTGGAAAACCGCGGCTATCAAATGATTCATGCTCTGACTGATTCGCTTTGGATTCACAAACCGGGAACCTCAGTAAAAGATTATGAAACCCTGGCTCAAGAGATGAGTGCGCACACCGGGGTCCCCATCAGTTTGGAAGGCGTTTTCAAGTGGATCAACTTTGCGCCCTCTAAACAGAATTCTACGAAACCGGTGCCCAATCGCTATTTCGGAGCTTATCAAAATGGTGAGTTGAAGCTGCGGGGTATTGAGGTGCGGCGCTCCGATAGTCCGCGCTATATACAGCAGGTGCAACAGCGAATGCTCGAAGTTCTACGGCCGTGCGACACGGTGATTGAATGCCGCCAGAATATTCCAAAAATTCTGGAAATTCTTAGGACAGCTCTCGATGAACTGAAGGAAGGAAAAGTGGCTTTTGAAGCATTGGTGCTGAACCGGCGTTTGAGTCAGGATCCATTGACCTATGAAAAAGCCGATATTGGAGCAATTGCAGGTCAACAGCTACTCAGCCGGGGTGTTCAGCTCAAACCAGGCGAGCGCATTCAATTAGTATACACGCATGCTAAATCTCGCATTCCGTCGGAAAAAGTTCGCGCTTATGCTCTATTGGACGGAAACTGCAGTTACGATGTGGAAAAGTATTCGGAGCTGCTTTATAAAGCAGCCGAGTCGATTCTAATTCACTTTGGTTGGGATTATGAGAGGCTGATGCGGATCAAGGGACCCCCTCACCCGGCCTTCGGCCACCCTCTCCCTGAGGGAGAGGGGCTGGGGCTGGGGCTGGGGTTGGGGGTGACGGATAGATGAGACTTTCCAGCCAGTTTGTAACTATTTGGGTGCAACTTGCTATGAAAGCAAGCAAAAAGCAATTAGCAGGAAGAAGAGGAGTAAGGGAACATTTGTTTGAACGTGGGAGCCGGCCTCTGGACGGCGACCAGAACCCCCGTCGAGTCACGGTCGCGGCCCAGAGGTTTGCTCCCACATTCCCAACCAATTGCTTCGCTGAGGAATGGTTATCATCGACAAACGAAACGAGAGTTTCAATTCCCCTCTGGTAGGGACGGCCCGCTGGGCCGTCGGCGGCGCGCCCAGCGGGCGCGCCCTACCCTTTTGAAATGTCCAAACTATAGGAACGCACGACGGGAGCGCCCGATCCACCCTCAAAAATGCGTGACTGTATTGATGAAACGTCGCACTTAGTGCTAAGCGCGTGAAAGGGGAATTTCATCTGAGTTTTGGGTTCCAGGAACTCGATGGAGGCTTCGCTCTGCGAAACCGCCAAACTGGCCTCGCGGAGATCGTCCCTACAAAACAGGGATACCAAGGATAGAGCCCGTTGGTTGGTCAGGTTGAAAGAGATTTCACTTCCCGGCGGGACCCTTGCTGGCAAGAACCTTCCTGGCATTTTGGAAAAGTGCCTTAGCCTGCGGAAGCACTTCGAGAGCTTTCGCCACTTGTGGATCACCGTCGAGGAGAACCTTATGCGCCTCTTCCTGGCCTGTATGCGCCAGGAAATATTCATACTTTATGTTGCGCTTAATGAAATCCAGGTTGGCCACGAAATCGGCTTCCTCAAAGTCGATCTTGCTGGAAGAAAGAAAATTGCGAAAGTCTTTTAAGACCGGATCATTTGGCTCCCAACCTTTCTCAAAGCCTGAATGGCTCACATTGTAGCTGCGGGTAAAAGTAAAGAAGACAGACTTACTCTGCAATAGAGTTTGGAACTTGTTGGGTCTGGGAATCTCAATCTTAATATCCGGATTAATCCCGCCTCCGCCGTAGACTTCCCGCCCACTGTCCGTTAACTTAATCTCCGTGGGAGGTGTTTCTTTCCCTTTGTTATAGTAATAATCATAAAACGACTTGTGGACATAATCCCGCTGAATCAGCCTGCCGCTCGGCGTGTACCACTTGGCAGTCGTCAGTGAAACCCCCGCCCCCTGACCCAAAGGAAACACGGTTTGAACTAAACCCTTGCCAAAACTCGTTTCACCCAGGATCAGGCCGCGATCGTGATCTTGAATGGCTCCAGCCACAATTTCTGAAGCACTGGCGCTGCCACTATTAATCAACACCACCATTGGAAAACTTGAGGCATCTGACCCTCGAGGTGCTGGATAGCGATGATTAGCGCTGGAGATACGCCCTTTTGTAACCAGAACATCCTGCCCATTCTTTAAGAATTTGTCAGCGACAGCAATGGCTGCCTGCAAATAACCGCCAGGGTTGCCTCTTAAATCGAGGATCATACCGTCCAAGTCCGGACCCAGCTTCTTAAGACTCTCGCTAATCTCCTTCTCGGTGGTTTCAGTAAACGTATCAATGCGGATGTACCCAATTTTCGGACGGATATAAAAGGTGAACGGAATGCTGTAATGAGGAATTTCGTCACGAACAATGGCGAAATCCAGCAGCTCGGCCATACCTTCCCGCTGAATAGAAATGTTAACGGTGGTTCCCTTTGGGCCGCGCAGTTTTTCCACCACATCCTGAATGGCAAGCCCATCGGTTGAGGCCTTTTCAATTTTCGCAATGATATCACCCGATCGGATCCCTAACCGGTAAGCAGGCGTGCCAGGGATGGGAGAAATCACTGTGGGTTTGGCATTCCGAAT
>JBGOVH010000016.1:0-13056 GCA_041478005.1 Terriglobia bacterium
AAAGGCATTTCCCATTTCCCATTTTTTATTTTCCATTTGTCAGTTGGATGGGCGTGCCCCCTAAATAACAAATTACAAATGGTAGATGGTCAACGGCAAATGTTCTTGGTCTCCGGCAATCAGCCCCTGTATTCCATCGTTCCAGTATTCCACTTGCACTCTCATCCATTATGTAGCCCGAGAATTGCACTCATCCGCCATTTCGTCGTTTCATTATTCTATTGATCTATCATTCTATATCGTCCTCACCCTTCTCCGCCCCCGTGCCTTCGTCATCCGTCTGTTTCCCATGACCGCCGCCCCCCAAGCCCTTGCTGCCTTCCTTGGCCTGAAACGCAATGTGGTCATCTTGCTGGGCGCTATTGTTGGAATAGGCCTCGGAGAAGAGCTGTGGATGCGCTTCCTCCCCAAGTACCTGGAGGCTCTGGGAGCTGGAGTCTGGATCATCGGCGGTTTTGATGCCATCAAAACCTGGCTGGGTGCGGTGTATGCCTATCCCGGCGGCGTTCTTACAGATCGCTGGGGACATCGCAAAGCGTTGACTTTTTTTACTCTGGTCAGTATCTGCGGATACGCCTTGATTCTTCTTATTCCTCACTGGCTGGGAGTCCTGGCCGCCTCATTCCTCTTCCTGGCCTGGAGCAGTTTTTCATTGCCAGCAACTTTTTCGCTAGTGGGCAGCAGCCTGTCTTCAAACAAGCTTGCTATGGGCATCGGGGTTCAGGCGCTGGTGAAGCGCATTCCCATCATACTCGGTCCGGTCATGGGGGGAATGCTGATGGATCGGTTCGGTCTCATTCAAGGAGTTAGGTTAGGTGTGTGGACGGCCATTCTTTTGGGGGTCGTGGCCATCTTGTTTCAAAACCTGATTCGCGAATCTCCCAGGCAAGGTGCTAACGGTCCCCACCTCTCCTTTTTGCAGACATTCCGTGCTTTCGATCCTTCATTGAGACAATTGCTGCTCTCGGATATCCTGGTGCGCTTCTGCGAACGTCTCCCTTACGCCTGGGTGATCATCTATTCCATGAATGTCATTGGTGCCAGCGCCACTCGATTCGGGGTGTTGACGGGAATTGAAATGGCTACGGCCATGCTGTGTTTCATTCCAATGGCTCACCTGGCAGACAAGCACGGACGCGAGCCTTTCATCCTCGCGACTTTTGTTTTCTTCACTCTCTTCCCTTTGAGCTTATTTTTCTCGAACAATTTTCAGTGGTTGATATTGGCCTTTATTATCCGTGGACTAAAGGAGTTTGGCGAACCGGCGCGCAAGTCAGAGATCATCCGGCTGAGCCCGGAACTCACTCGAGCCCAGACGATCGGAGCTTACTACCTCATTCGTGACAGTGTTGTCACGAGTGGCTCTTTCCTGGGCGCCATGCTTTGGTGGATCAGTCCCCAGGCAAACTTTGTGGGAGCAGCATTGATGGGAGCAGCAGGAACGATTTATTATTCTGCTTCGGTGAAGGGGAAATAATGCCCAAGGTGCGTTACGCTTCGCTGACACACCACGTCTGCCTTCGGTAGGTCTGAAGTTTGGATATTTTGAGAGGGGAATCGAAAACGGCAACGTCCTCCCTTGAACAAGGGAGGACATCAGGGGGGTCTGAGACGATGGCTCGCGTCTACAACCGAACCCCCGAGAAGTCAAGACGCCAGCTCCGCCTGTTGCCAGCTCCGCCGCCGCGAAACGCCCAAGGCTGAGGAGGTCTTATGGTCGAAGCTCAGACGCCGTCAAATGCTGGGCTACAAGGTTCGATGACAATACAGCGTGGCAGCTTATGTGGTCGATGTCTATTGTCTTACCGCACTGCTGGCGATTGAGGTCGACGATGATAGTCATTTCCAGAAGGGATCTGTTGCGAGAGATGAAACCAGGCAAGCCGACCTTGAGTCGTTTGGCATCCACTTTTTGCGTTTCAGGAATGTTGAGGTCTTTGAGCATCTTGATTGGGTGTTGACGGCAATCGGGAGACACCTGCTGGAGTTGAGAGCGAAGCCATGAACCCCCCTGAAGTCCCCCCTTGTTCAAGGGGGGACCAGATGCGTTACGCTTCGCTAACGCACTAGGTCCGCTACACTCAGAATCAAAAGAGGAGTGAGTTATGCCGGCAGGATATTCAAAGAGACCCTTGTTAGAAAAGTTGGGAATTAAAGCAGGATTCAGAATGATTATCCTCAATCCTCCATCCAATTACGATTCGACGCTCGGAGAACTGCCTCCTGACACGAAACGAGCGAAAACACTTAGAGGCCCTCTGGACTTTATTCATTTCTTTACCAGGCAAAGAGACGAACTGGAGCGCCAGTTTCCCAAGCTCAAGCGTGAGCTTGCAGAAAACGGGATGCTCTGGATTTCCTGGCCTAAAGGCTCATCCAAAGTGGAGACGAATTTGAATGAAGGAGTTGTACGCGAAATTGGGTTGCGTCACCAACTAGTTGACATCAAAGTCTGTGCGATCGATGAAATCTGGTCTGGACTGAAATTTGTTTATCGATTGAGCGACAGAGCGCGATTAGGAAGGAATCAAAGGCTCTCGCGGTGAATTCGGTCTTTCTCAAGGAGAGAGAGCCATAGTGCTCAACCCTATTCAAGAGGCCTGTAGCAATGCCCGTTCGGCGGCCTTTGGGACCTCAATAAAAACAAAGAAACTGGCTGGATACAGGTAATCTTCTCCGGACTCATCCCTGATTCTAAGGTGATCGTCTTTTGCAGCTGATTCATCTGGCAAAACCTGATAAATCTTTCTCGGCTCCAAATCCGGTTCAGATTTGGTGATGCAAACAGCAAATCTAATCTCTCTCTTTCGATGCCTGCTCATTTGTTATTTGCCATTAGAGTACATCCCCCACTCCATCAACCTCCGAATCTCAGGAAGACTTCGGGTCATTCCCAAGATCAGCATGAGTTTGATTCTGGCTTTTTGGCCAGGTAGGTTTCCGGCAAATAAGGCCCCGCGTTTTCGCAGATCTTTTCCACCTCCAATGTAACCGTACGTATCCAAGACGCGTCCCTGAAGGCAACGGGAGGCAATGACCACAGGGATTCCCTGGTCCAAGGCTAGCTGGATTCCGGGAAGAACTGCGGGAGGCACATTGCCGCGACCGGTTCCCTCGATGACAATGCCGCACGAGCCCGTTTCTACGGCATAGCGGATAAATTTGTCATCTGACCCCGCTGCCATTATGAAGAGATCCACTCGTTCGTCGATGGAACTGGTTTGCAGCGTTTGCCTCGCGATTAAATACCGGGCCCAGATCACACGGTCTTTATCCACAATGCCGAGAGGGCCAAAATCCGGACTTTGAAAAGTGTTCATCGACTCGGTGTGAGTCTTGGTCACCTCGGAAGCTGCATGAATGACATCATTCAGAACCACCAGAACCCCTCGGTTCATTGCGCCCGGATCGAGAACCACTCGAGCCGCCGCTTTCAAATTGGAGGGGCCGTCCCAGCCCAGCTCCGAACTATTTCGCATGGCTCCAACAACGGCCACCGGTTTCGGCATTTTTAACCGCAAGTCCAAGAGATAGGCAGTTTCTTCCAGAGTATCCGTGCCATGCGTAATTACCGCCCCGGTAATATCGTCCCGGCTCAATTGCTGAATGAGTACCTCCGAAAGCTCAAACATCCGCCCTGGGGTCATATGTGGACCGGGAATCCGAGAAAAGTCGATGACTTCAAAATCTGTCAAGTCACCAATCCCGGGAACGAATGAGAGGATCTCTTCGCCAGATAGCACGGGGACTGCCGCCCCCAGCTCTGGGTCAAATTTTATCGAAATAGTCCCGCCAGTAAAAATGAATGCAATCTTTTTCATGACAAAAACCAGCTTTCTGCGAAATCCAAAGCCGCTTGTAATTTCTCAGTCGATTTTCCTCCAGCCTGCACCAGGGTGCGTGAGCCGCCGCCCTTCCCTTCGATTAGTTTGCAGCACTCAGGCAGGACTTGACGAAGGTCCCAGGGCAAGGACTCGCTCTCAGCAAGCAACAGGAAAGACTGGTTGCCTTTGGCTCCAAGCAGCGCTACTGCCGTACCTTGTGCCAGGATGGATTGCGCCAGCCGCTTGAGAAACTCCATCTCCTCACCTTCAAAGCATTGCTTAACCAGCTTGAAACCCGGTTGCATCGCGGCTCGATCGTAAAGGTCTTTAGCCAGCAAACCAGCTAAAGCTTTGCTCTTGTCTTGCAGAAGCTTGCGCAACTCTTTGGCCTCTTGGATCTGTTTGGCGACGCGTTCTGGCGCCTCGTCAAGCCCAACAGAAAACTGACGTGCAATGGATGCAAGACTCTGAACGTCGGATCGATGGGCCATCAAGGCACGCTGGCCACAAACAAACTCAATACGGGCCTGACGGTTAACCCGATCGACTTTTCGAATGAAGATCCCGCCGATTTCCCCTGTCAGCTTCACATGCGTACCGCCGCAGGCCGAAACATCAAACTCTTCCACTTCCACTACTCGCAGCGGGCCTTCGCGCTGGCTCTCCTTTCGCAAACCCAGGCAGGGGACCTCTTCTGCAGGAACAATCCGAACTCTAATTGGCCGATTCTCAAACACAACGGCGTTCGCCAGATCCTCGGCCTGGCGCAATTGCTCCGAGCTCATGTTTTCCGCCTCAAGGTCAATGGTGACGTAATCGGCTCCCAAGTGAAATCCAACCGTACTTAGCTTTGAGGTCCTCAAAAAAGCCTGGGAGAGCACATGCTGCCCTGTATGCTGCTGCATATGATCGAATCGCCTGGACCAGTCAACCTGGCATTCAACTTTTCCCGTCTCCACTGGCTTATCTACGCTATGGATGATTTCGCCTTGATCATTTTCGTAGACGTTGCAAAGGGAACTGGCCTGCAAGATTCCCAGATCATGAGGTTGTCCGCCAGACGTCGGATAAAAAGCAGTGCGATCTAAAACCACTTCATAACCGTTTTCAGTCTGAATCTGTCTAAGGATCTTAGCTTGGAATTGCCGCAGGTAGCTGTCGTGGTAATAGAGTCTTTCAGTCATTGCGTGGGTTGGAAGGTTTATTGATATGTCAATTTCTCGGGCAAAGGAGACTGCTAAAGCTATTTTCCATTTTCCATTGTTCATTTGCCATTTGGTATTGGACCTCGCAGTTTTTCCACGGAATGGAAAATGACAAATAACAGACACTAAAAGGAATCACCGATTCTCGCTCTTCAGCGTCATATCTACCAATACTGCCAGGATTATGACCGAACCAATCACAATCTGCTGAACAAATGAAGAGATTCCCAACAGGGTGAGACCATTTCTAAGAACTCCCATGATTAAGGCACCTATTAAGGTTCCCCAGATCATGCCTTCCCCTCCCATGAGGCTAGTTCCACCGATTACCGTTGCGGCGATGGCGTCTAGTTCATACATGATGCCTGCGATGGGCTGTGCGGAATTCAGGCGGGCCGTCAGAATTATGGCTGCGAGGCCGCTCAACAGGCCGCATGAGGCGTAGATCACCGTTTTGTATAACTTAACATTGACTCCAGACAAGATGGCAGCCTGCTCATTCCCTCCAATGGCATAAGCGTACCGGCCCAGTTTCGTCTTCGCAAGCACCATGTGGGCGATGAGATAGATCGTCGCCATGATAATGACAGGCATGGGAAGGTGAAGAATCTTTCCCGAAGCGACATAGCGGAAGGGCTCTGAGAATCCGGAAATTGGCCGTCCTTCCGTGAACAGTAAAGCTGCCCCACGCGCGACACTCATCATTCCCAAAGTTGAGATGAAAGGTGGCAGCCGGCCCTGGGCAACGAGGAAGCCGTTGAGCAGCCCGCAGAACAGCCCCGTGACTGAGCTGGCAAGCATTGCTACCGGAATCAGAACCCCTGCATGCAACGCACTGGCCATGATGACGCCGGAAAGGGCTAAGACCGAGCCCACTGACAAATCGATTCCTGCCGTAATGATGACAAAGGTCATCCCCGCGGCAACAATCGCGATGATCGAAGTCTGTTCAGCGATGTTCAGCAAGTTTGACAGGGTCAGAAAGTACGGCGTCAGGATCCACAAGATAAGCGAGAGCGTCAGCAGGCCAACTAGCGTGCCGAACTGCCGGCGATGAGCGAACAAGGAAACTCTGAGTTTCATTTTCTAGCGCACCACGTAAGACTGTCCTGAAGGGTGTTCTCCAGGAAGGTCATATTGGACGAATGCCTAATGTTGAATTCCAATTGTGTTGTCCGGTCACGTATCGTGCTGTCGACGGACCGGGCACCAACTGACTGATATCCACTTGTTGCTCCACAATAGCCCAAAAACCGGAAGCCATCAAGCCCGCGTATCGAAATGGGTGTGCGACAAATTTGTGGGTAACTGGGCTGGTTCTGGTGGAGCGGGCGCTCTGCGCACGCTGAAACGCGCGCGGGAGCGCACGTTCCACCTTGCTGCGACTTCTAATGATCCCCCTAACCCACAAATTTGTCGCACACCCTATCTAAATGCAGCCCACAAGAAGAATCGCAGGGTCGAAAGCTATGAGATAGTTACAGGGGGCGTTGAGGGCCTCTGTATTGGTAGCCACGGCGAGCGCTTTTCTCGCCGTGGGCTTTTCCGCACGGTCGGGACAACCCACGACGAATTAGAAAGCGAATTCGTCGTGGCTACCAGAACCGTATTATCTCCTCCGTAACGGAGGCATTACTTTGCCTGACTGTTTTTCTTTGAAATAACATACGAATGCCCATAGACTCATGGTGCTTACCAGGACGCAGAAGCTTGCAGGAAATTCCTTCATTGAAGCCTAGGGGTGCTCGGCATCGCAAGCAAAACGATCGTTACCAACCGGTCGAGTTCCTTCGGAGAGTGATAAAATGAATGTCACAATTGGCAGCGCTCCTGATTCTTGGGGCGTCTGGTTTCCAAGCGATCCCAAACAAATCCCCTGGGCGAGATTCCTCGACGAAGTGGTCGAGGCTGGCTATGAGTGGATCGAGCTGGGGCCTTATGGCTACCTCCCTGCGGATCGATCGCCGCTCCAGGCCGAGCTTGCGAAACGCCACCTTAAGGTTTGTGGAGCCACAGTCATCAGCAACCTGGAGCTGCCCTCTGCATGGGCCGGTCTGGAAAAACAGGTATTAGGCTCCGGAGAATTAGTGGCAGCGCTGGGTGCGAAATTCCTGGTGCTCATTGATGATCCCTATAGCGACTTGTTTACGGGCAAACAGATTGAACCCGTTCGCCTGGATGAAAGCTCCTGGAAACGACTGCTGGACACGGTTCACCGAGTAGCTGATATCGCCCAGGATCACTTCGGGTTGACAACTGTCTTTCATCCTCATGCTGAAACTCACGTGGAATATGAGGATCAAATCGAGACATTTCTAGAGCAGACTGATCCCATTCGCATATCGCTATGCTTGGACACGGGCCACCATGCTTACCGGGGTGGCGACCCAGTGAGCTTTATGCGTCGCCATCACCGCCGGATTCCTTATCTTCATCTCAAGAGTGTTGATAAAGAGGTGCAAAGGCGAGTGGAGGCAGAACGCATTCCCTTTGCGATCGCTGTGGGGATGGATGTCTTCTGTGAACCCTCCAGCGGGGCGGTGGATTTTCAGAGGTTCCGGGATGTTTTGCAGGAGATTGACTATACTGGTTCAGCCATTGTCGAACAAGACATGTATCCTGCACCCTTCGACAAACCCCTGCCTATTGCCAAACGTACTCGTGCTTACCTTCGGGAGATTGGAATCGGCTAAGTGATACGGTCGCGCATATTTGACAGGTGGAACACGCTCCGGCGCGCGATCCGGACACGCACTCCCGTGCGCGCGTTCCAGCGTGCGTCGGAGCGCCCGCTCCACCCTGCCGCTGGCAGTTCGAAGATGGGTTGCTGTATTTATGAAATCGAGTACTTGGGCAGCTTAGGAGATTCTTATGAAAACGGTTCGCTTAACTATGTCTCAGGCCTTGATCGCCTTCCTCAAAAATCAGGTTGTCGAGCGTGATGGCGGCGCCAATCCATTCTTTGCTGGTGTATGGGGGATCTTTGGGCACGGCAATGTGGGTGGTGTTGGCCAGGCCCTTCGGCAGTCTCGTGACTTTGGGTATTATCTCTCCCGTAACGAACAAGCCATGGTTCACACGGCCTTAGGCTTTGCGAAGATGAGTAACCGTCTGCGGACGTTTGCCTGCACTTCCTCGATTGGGCCGGGCGCTACGAACATGATCACGGGTGCAGCTGTGGCCACCGTCAATCGATTGCCGGTTCTGCTCTTGCCTGGAGATATTTTTGCGCGACGCAATGTGGCCCCGGTTTTGCAGCAATTAGAATCGGAGCATACCCAAGACATCTCGGTGAACGATGCGCTGAAACCTCTCTCGCGTTACTGGGATCGTATCAATCGGCCTGATCAGCTCCCATTTGCCTTGATGGAAGCGATGCGGGTGCTTACTTCACCTGCGGATACGGGCGCGGTCACGCTGGCGTTGCCTCAGGATGTTCAGGCGGAGGCCTGGGAATATCCCGCAGAGCTCTTTGAAAAACGTGTCTGGACCATCCCCCGTCCCATGGCCGACCGCTCGCTGTTGGAGCGAGCTATCCAATGGATTCGGGCTGCCAGAAATCCTTTGATCATTGCGGGCGGGGGAGTCATTTACAGTGATGCCACCGCTGCTCTGGCTCGGCTCTGTGAGCAAACAGGCATCGCCGTTGGAGAAACACAAGCAGGAAAGGGCTCGCTCCCTTTTGACCATCCATGCAACCTCGAAGCTCTTGGGGTGACAGGAACTCCGGGTGCCAACATTATGGCGCGGGAGGCAGATCTCGTTGTCGCCATCGGTACGCGACTGAGTGACTTCACAACCGCGTCAAAGTCGGCCTTTCAAAATCCCGGTGTTCGCTTCATCAATATCAACGTCTTCCCAATGGATGCATACAAACATGCGGCACTGCCGCTGGTTTCCGATGCCCGCGTTACGCTGGAGGAGCTGACTGTGGCCCTCGGAAGTTATCATGTTGGTGAAGAGTATGCATCCCGGGTCTGTCGCTTCAAAACAGAATGGCAAACAGAAACGAATCGCTTGTTCAATCTCAAACACGGGCCCCCAGTCAGCCAAAGTGAAGTGATTGGAGTGGTGAATCAGTTTTCGCGCCCCCAGGATGTGATGGTTTGTGCAGCGGGCAGCCTTCCTGGCGACCTTCATAAACTTTGGCGGACTCGCAACCCAAAAGGCTATCACGTGGAGTATGGGTATTCGTGCATGGGATATGAAATTGCAGCCGGTCTGGGAGTCAAAATGGCTGACCCATCGCGCGAAGTCTATGTCATGGTGGGGGATGGGTCTTATCTGATCATGCCCTCAGAGATTGTGACTTCGCTTCAGGAGGGATACAAAATCAACATTATTCTGCTCAACAATTATGGCTTCAGCAGCATTGGCGGGCTTTCCCAGTCCTTGGGCTCTGGCCGGTTCGGTACGGATTACCGCTTTCGCAACCCCGCCAGCAATCAACTGGATGGTGAGCGAATCCCGATAGACTTTGTAGCCAATGCTGCCAGCCTGGGAGCACACGCCATCCGGGCTGTTACTTGTGAAGATCTGCAGCGAGCCCTAGAAGAGGCGCGGGCGCAAGACCGAACTACCGTTGTGGTGGTCGAGGTTGATAAAGAGGAGCGAGTGCCGGGCTACGAGTCCTGGTGGGATGTTCCGGCCGCCGAGACTTCAGAAATGGAAACCGTTCAGCAAGCCCGCGCCCTGTACGAGAAGCACTTGAAAAAGGAACGGTTTTTTCTCTGAGGAGCTCATTTTTTTCCGGCGCAAGAAAGTCACTGACGCTGGGCAGAGTGGTGGAACGCGCGCTCCGTCGCTCGTTGATTAGCGTGCGCAGAGCGCCCGCTTCCCTCCGGCTTCTCACTGATCCCAATATTGCGCCGGCAACTGGTAGTGATTCGTTTCTGAGGTCTTGACATGAAAATGTACATTGTTGGCCAGTGGGTAGAGTCGCCCACCATGACCCCTGTGGTATCCCCGTTCTTCAGAGAGGTTCTCGATACGGTTCCAGAAGCTACTGCTGACCAGGTCGGAAAGGCGTTAAGCGCAGCAGAGCAAGGTGCCAGTGCCATGTCTCGTTTGACTGCTTATGAACGAAGCCAGATTCTGAATCGCGCTGCTGACCTGCTAGCTGCTAAGGGTGAAGATATGGCTAGAACCATCAGTCTCGAAGAAGGAAAGCCCCTCTATGAGTCCCGCACTGAAGCGGGCCGGATGCCGGACCTGTTGCGTCTTTGTGCCTTTGAAGGAGCTCAATTGCGAGGTGAGACCCTGCCCCTGGATGCGCAATCGGGCGTGAAGGGCAAATTGGGGCTGACGCTGCGGGTACCCTGTGGCGTGGTTGTGGCTATCGCGCCTTTCAACTATCCGTTATTGTTGGTGGTTCACAAAGTAGGTCCCGCCCTGGCAGCCGGAAATGCTGTTATCTTGAAGCCTGCTCGCCAGACGCCCTTGGTGGCACTGAAACTAACCAAAATATTTCTTGAAGCCGGCTTGCCAGAGAATGGACTTCAATGTCTCACCGGTTCCGGCCCTAACATCGGCCCCCAATTGTGCGCCGATGCTAGAGTGCGCATGATCAGTTTTACCGGCAGCACTGCAGTAGGCCAGAAGATCACCCAGGTAGCAGGCATTAAGAAACTGGCTTTGGAATTAGGATCTAACTGCCCTCTGATTGTTATGCCGGATGCGGACCTTGAGAGCGTCGCCGCCGCGACCGCCGTGGGAGGGTTTGTCAATGCCGGTCAGGTCTGCATTTCAACGCAGAGAGTCCTGGTCCATCGAAAAGTTTACAGCGACTTTCTGGACGCGCTGAAGGGCCCAGTGGAATCGATCAAGGTAGGAGATCCCTTGGCAGAGGACACAAGGCTCAGTGCCATGGTCTCTGAAAAAGATGCTGAGCGCGTAGGCTCTTGGATTGATGCGGCAGTTCAAGAGGGTGCCCGTATCATTACTGGTGGTCAGCGCCAGAACGCCGTCTTTGCTCCTACAGTCGTCGCCGATGTAAAGCCCTCCATGCGAATCTCCTGTGATGAATTGTTTGGTCCGGCTGTGGCTGTGACGCCGGTCCAGGATGTCGAAGAGGCCATCAACTTGGCCAACGACAGCAAATACGGCTTGGGGGCGGGGATCTTTACTCGTGATATCGGCACGGCATTGAAGTTTGCTCGCACGATTCAAAGCGGTAACGTGATGATTAATTGGACACCCCTTTGGCGAGCTGACCTTATGCCCTACGGTGGACTGAAGCAGAGCGGCATCAGTAAAGAAGGTCCGCGCTACGCCATCGAAGAGATGACTGATTCAAAAACAATCGTGTTTCATGGAATCGATACTTGAATGGCTCCATTAGGTGTAATCTCCTTCCATGACTCTCTCCGAGCTGCAAAGTTTGATTCGACATTGGCTTTACAATCAGGCTCTCGTTGAGGGGCCGAGATCTGACCCGGATTCGGCAACAGACCAAACAGCGCCCAAGGTTGCAGGCGGTTCTCCTTCCGGGCGGCAAATGCTTTTGAATCTGCAAATGAACTATGGCGGCGAACCTGACTTGCTCGGTCAGAAGCTGAACCAGCTCAAAAAGATAACTGACCGGTTTGACCAGCGCTTTGGTGACGGTCCGGTGTGGATTCTCCGTGCCCCGGCTCGCATCAACATCCTGGGTGAGCACGTCGACTATGTCTCCTACCTCCCCACATCCTCATTAACCTTTGGTAGTCGCGAGCACGACATGCTGATGATTTTCCGGCCTTCAGGAGACTTAAGCATCAGAGGTTTTTCGTGTTTACAGAACACACCTGATTTCGGCTTCGAGCTTAGTGAAGGCCCGCGGTTGGGGGAAGAGGGTGGAACCGAATTGGATTGGGCATCTTACCTTTTCTCAAGACCGGCCCCCTCCCCGCATTGGGCAAACTACTCGAAAGGGGCAGTATTCTTTGCTCTCAAAAAATATGGCCGCCAGGTTCAGCAGGGTTTCAATTTTTTAGTGGATTCCTCGATCCCCGCCGGCGGTGGAGCTTCGTCGTCATCCACCTTGACTGTGCTGGCAGGCGCGGCGATTCGACGGGTGAACAACCTGCCGTTTTCAGCAGACGAATTGGCTCTGGACTCGGCTCAGGCAGAGTGGTTCCTCGGGACCCGTGGCGGGGATATGGATCACAGAACCATCTGTTTGTCGCGGAGTCAGCATGCCGTGCATCTCTCCTACGCAGAGCCCCGTGCCGAGGTGATCGCTCTTCCAAGAAATAACATTCGATGGGTGACTTTTTTTTCCCATGCTGCGGATAAGGGAAGGGAAGTGATGCTCGAGTACAACGAAAGAGCGGCGGTCTCTCGTTTATTGATCCCGGCCATGATTCTCGATTGGAGCCTCAGCCAGCCTCTTGCGTATAGCACCTGGAAAGAAGCTGTGGAAGGAATCAGGCAAAACTCAGAGGAGGCTTTTGCTACCGTTGAGGAACTACTCAGCAAACTGCCCCAAACTGCTAGCCTGACAGAGGTCGAGAAAAGATATCCCTCGACGTTCGATGAATGCGAACGTGCTTTCCCGGCGCTGGTCGGGGAACGCAAGGAACGCCCTTTAAAGATTCGTTTCCGGGCTTTGCACCATCTCGGCGAAATCCGGCGTGTGCGGGCTGCTCGTGAGACCTTGCGGGCCGTGGAAGGGGTTCCTCAAAAGGAAGCGATTGAGGCGGCGATGCGCCAACTGGGGCGGCTACTCGGGGAATCCCACCAGAGCCTTCGAGACCTCTACGATGTCTGCACCCCGGAAGTGAACCGGCTGGTGGAGATTATTGACAGCTCTCCAGCGACCTATGGCGCACGCCTCATGGGTGGGGGATTTGGGGGCAACATCCTGGCTTTGACCCCTCGAGAACAGGCTGGTCACTTGATCCGTCTGGTTCAGTCTGAATTCTACTCGAGGCAGGGAATAGATGGGCTGAGGGATGGGGCCATCATGTTGTCAACGCCGGGAGAAGGCTTGTCGGAGTTAACAGCCTAGTGCTTAGCAGTTGTTGAGAACAGGTTGAGGCAACAAT